>CAZPEJ010000265.1:0-7055 GCA_964585465.1 uncultured Ardenticatenaceae bacterium | reverse complement strand
GCGGATTAAATAACCTACAAGAGATTAGAGATTGGAGATTGGAGATTGAACCAATGGTTAATCTCCAATCTCTGTTGTGAGTGAAAGGTTGTTGCGTGAAACGTAAAACGTGAAACGTGATTGGGGAGAACCCACGTTTCACGTATCACGTTCTATTACTCTTTTTATGACCAAACGTTTACTGCTTTTATTAGGTTTTGCTGTTCTAGCAGTGGTATTGAACCACTCAACGGTGTATGGGTTTAATGCGCTGTTTTCCTGGAGTGATCCAGAGTTTGTGGTGTTGACGGCTCGCCAATATGTGCCGGATTACAATGAACGGGGAACGGCCGTTTATTACATCCTCTTAGCCATTAAGCAGATAATCGTTTTTGGTGTGCCGGTTTTTCTGTTTGTGTCGGGTTACTTTATTGCGTTTGCGGCCGGTCGTAAACAACCCACTATCAAGTGGGATGTGATTCGTGCCCGTATTATCAATTTGTTGATCCCTTATTTCATTTGGACAATGGTTATTTTTCTGGGGCAGGCTGTGGTTTACGGCCGTACTTCGTCCATCCCGGTTTATCTGCAAAAGCTGATCTTTGGGCAGGCTACCACCGCCTATTACTATGTGCCCCTCCTGTGCCAACTATATGTGTTGTCCCCATTTTTAGTGCCATTGGCAAAAAATAATTGGAAACTGTTGTTGACAGTAACGGCCGTTGTCCAATTCATCGTTGAACTTTCCCACTACCTCGATCTTGTCAATCCTGGGATGCCCTTCTTCCATGAGGTTTTTGTTTATACTCCCCTGTGGTTTTTCCCCCGGCGTATCTTTTGGTTTGCCCTGGGCATCGTTTTTGGTTTCCATTTCCAAGAATTTAAACCGACTTTATTGAAACTAAAACCTGTATTCCTGGCAGGTATTGTCGTTTTTTACATCCTCTCCATTGTGGAGTTTGAAACCTTATTAAACATGTCTGGTGAGGGGTGGATTGGCTCGTTTTCCACCTTTTCCAACGCTTTTTATGCTGCTTCGGTGGTTTTCAGCTTTTTGTTAGCTGATAATTTGAAGTTGCCAAACGAATCCTTTTTGTCAGATTTAGGCACCAAAGCATACGGGGTTTATTTGTTAAATGACCAGGTATTGGACTTGACAGGCACTTTGTTATTTCGGACGGCCCACTTTATCTTATCGTATCAATTCCTCTATTTACCTATTATGATTGCCGCCGGGCTAGGTATTCCCGTCCTCTTGATGAACCTGATCAAAAAGTCACCAGCCCGAAAATACTACAGCTACCTGTTTGGCTAAATGCACGTCAAGCTGAAATGGTAACAGCGTAAACGGTATTGAAAGTTACATCGGACACAATATAGCTGATCTATCAATTTGGTTCGTAAGACTGTCCACATAACTGCTTACATGTCTATCATTCACCTGACAGAAATTGAAATACTGTATGTTTAAGTAGTTATCGTGTGCAGGCATTTGGCTGTATCACAATGACCAGTAGCAATCTATCCATCACATCTCATCAAGAAACGGCAGCAACTATCTATGATCGTTCCAATCTGACAAAATTACAATTGTTATATTGGGTGGGACAAAAATTACGGCCGTCTTCCCCTCTTTTTAACCTCATCCTCACCTTTGAGATTCCGGTTGAATTAAACCCTGACTTATTTGCTCACGCTTTTAACCTGTTGGTTCAAAGCAGCGACACATTACGCACCCTTATCAAAACAGAGGATGGTATACCCAAACGGCATGTGGTATCGGCCGTTTCATCCCATTTGAGATACACTGACTTGTCTTCAGCGTCAAACCCTTCAACTGCTCTTGAGCAGACGATACATCATTTGGGTGCCACCCCACTAGACCTCGAAACATGCCTGTTCGACACGGCCCTGTTTAAGCTGGCACCCTCCCGTTACATTTGGTATATCACCTATCACCATCTGATTGCGGATGCTGGCTCCATCTTTCTGGCGTACCGACAACTGATGGAGATATATGAACAGTTGTTACGGGGTGAAACGGCCGATCCCCACTTTCCCTCCTTTGAAGCCTATGTGCAATTTGAGAAAAGCGCACGCACCTCACCCCGCCACCACAAAGATCAGGTGTATTGGGAGAAAAAACTGGCAGTTGAGTTACCAGCTATTCACTTTTTTAACGACTCTGCCACCAAAAAATCCACCCATGTTCAGCGACGTTTTGCCCATTTAGACCAGGAACGAGCAATGCAGGTGCGGCAACTGGCCGGGCAACAAACCGCCATGACCCCGCAGATGAGCCTTTCGGCCGTTTTTATGACCTTAACCTTCATTGAGTTATGGCTGATGAGTGGAGAACGCCGCCTGGCAATGATGGCACCCTTTCACAACCGCCCGACGGCTGCATTCCGCAATACGCTGGGTTTGTTAATGGAAATTTGCCCCCTGGTTGTACAGATTGAAGAAACCGACACCTTCCGCTCTTTACTGCAAAAAGTGATCCAAGAAGTTAAATCCACCTTGCTTCACTATCAGTACGGTTCGGAAATCGCCTTACAAAGCCGGGTCTCAGACGTGATGTTTAACTATCACCATTGGCCCAAACAGGAATTTCAAGGAATGCCTGTCACCACCCGCCTCACCCACCCTGGTCATGGCGGTGATACGTTTGCCCTGAATGTGTATGAGCGGGAAGCTGATGGCACGTTTGAGTTGGGGTTTGACTTTCATGAGGATGTGTTTTCACCTGAACAACGCCCCACTGTGATGACTTTGTATGAGGCGTTGTTAACGGCCGTTTTGACCAACGCAGATGTCTCTTTATCCGACTTAAAAGACCGGTATGGAGACGTTTCTACCCAAACGGCCGTTTCCCAGACACCCGATACCCTCGCAGACCGTGACCATAAACCACCCATGATCGGCCCGCGAGATATGCTGGAATTCCAATTGCACCAGATATGGCAACAGGTCTTAGGCATTTCTACCATCAGCATTCGAGATAACTTCTTCACCATCGGCGGCGACTCCTGGCAGGCCATGCGCCTCTTTGTGCAGATCGAAAAACTCACCGGCCAATACCTGCCGATGGCTACCTTGTTAACAGCTGGCACCATTGAAGAACTGGCAACCCTGCTGCGCCAGAAAACCAGTGGCAGTTGGTCTAATTTAGTCTCCATTCAAAAAGGGAAACCCCACTTACGGCCGTTTTTCTGCATCCCTGGTGCTGGTGGCAACGGCCTGGTCATTGCGCGTATTGCACAATACCTGGGTAAAGACCAACCCATCTACAGCTTCTTAATTCCAGGGCTGGTGGGTGAAGAACTCCCTTTCACCCGTGTGGAAGATATGGCAACCTACTACCTTCAAGCCTTGCGCCAGGCCCAACCCGAAGGCCCTTACCTGTTAGGCGGATACTCGGCCGGGGCCATCATCGCCTTTGAAGTGGCCCAACAACTGCTGGCCCAGGGGCAAAAAATAGATTTTCTGGCTATCATTGACGCACCAGCTCAGGCCGCCTATTTCAAAACAGTACGCCGTTTTACCCAACAGATGGCCCACCTGTTACATATTTCCCCTCAAAAAGAGTTGACTTATTTCCTTTTCTTGCGTAACTTTCTTTTCCGTGCCGAATATCTTTGGCACCAGGGGTTAAAAGACATCTGGACATCCCAGAGTCAACGAATCGGCCGTTTGTTTCGCCCCCCGTCTGGTAAACCCCTGATACAACCAGAGGAAGAAACCCACCAAAATGGAACTGCAAAAACACCCCAATCCTATCACACCGATAGGTATGGATCACAGCTAGAAGACCCACGAATGCGCTCAGTTTTTGAGACCAACGACCTGGCTATTCGCAGTTATGTCCCAGAACCTTATCCAGGTCGTGTCTGGTTATTCAAATCCGCCGAGGGATACAAACGCCCCGAAATTCGCCTGGCTGACCCACAGCAAGGTTGGGGGCGGGTGGCAGCCGCCGGAGTAGATGTTTTTGTGGTGCCAGGCACCCACATGGATATGGTACGTGAACCCCATGTGAGCGTGTTAGGCCATTATTTGAAGAACTGTCTGGAGCAAATTCAGAACAATGATAGGAACTGAACCAACCATTCAGCAAAAACAATCGGTTGTCTTAGACAATACCCAAGATATTTATCATCGCTCTAATCTAACAAAACTTCAACTCCTTTATTGGGTAGGACAAAAACTGCGCCCAGATTTTTGCCTATTTAACTCCATTTTAAGGTTTGACTTTTTTGGCGCGATGAACCCTGCTTCCTTTACGGCCGCTTTTCATCAAGCTGTGCAAAGCAGCGATGCCTGGCGCACCGTTTTTCGAGAAGTAGAAGGCACCCCTCAACGGCTTGTACTGGATGAACCGCCAGCCCCCAACGAGTTTTTCGACTTCTCCACACAACCCGAAGGCCAAACCCGATTGCAGGATCAGTTACAACGGCAATTAACTCATCTGTTGGACATCACCGTTTGCCCTTATCACTCTGTGTTGATTTGTTTAAGTCCCGATCACTTTGTCTGGCTTCTGACAGCCCACCACTTGATTGTAGATGGCACGGCCGCTTTTTTATTTTATCGTCAGGTGATGGCCCTCTATGCCCACCAGATGGGAGACACCACCGTCGAAATCCCTCCAGTTTTCCCATTTGCCGCCTATGTGGAGTCTGAACACACTTTTCGCACCTCGGCCCGTTACCCCAAAGCCCAGGCATATTGGCAACAGCGATTAGCCGCCCCGGCTGAACCATTAAAATTTTACGGCCGTATAACCCACAAACGTACTCCCCAGGTAAAACGCCACTCCTACCACCTGCCCTCCGACAAACTGGAAAAACTGCGCCAGGCTGCTGCTGCCAGCCCCACCTCCGCCCTCACCAGCCAGCTAGGTTTCTCCAACCTGCTGTTATCCCTATTTTTTGCCCAACTCCACATCATGAGTGGCAACCGCTCCCTCACCACCCTGATGCCTTTCCACAATCGCCCCACCCAGGCCATGCGAAACACCATTGGTTTGTTAATGGAGTTGTGCCCTGTGCCGGTGGACATCTCCGAAGGAGAAACATTTGCCTCCTTGCAGCAGAAAGTGAACCGAGAGATGCAACGTGTTTTGCTCCATTACCAATACGGCTCAGAACTGGCTCTGCAAAACCACAGTTTTGAAGTCGCTTTTAATTACGTGCATCGCCCCAACCTCACCTTTAACAACACACCTGTACAGCAAGAACTATTACACACAGGATATGGCAGCGATACCTTTGGGTTACATGTCCATGACTTTAGTGGGCAACACCTGGTTCTTTATTTTGATTTCAACGAAGACGTATTTACCCTAACAGAACAGGAACAAACTATTGAGCATTTTATTAACCTGCTTGACCTGTTTCTAACCAACCCAGAGACCGTTATTTATCAGGCTGCCTCCAACAACCTGCCGCCAGCCGAAGAAACCGCCATCACTCGCACTCAATTTGTGGCCCCGCGTGATGAGTTAGAAACACAATTACAACAGATGTGGCAGGAGATTATCGGTGTGAAACCCATTGGAGTGCAGGATAACTTTTTCGATTTGGGGGGTAGTTCGTGGCTGGCTATGCGGCTGTTTGCCCATATCGAAAAGGTGATGGGGCATTATTTACCACTGGCAACCTTGTTGCAGGCCAACACCATTGAGCAGATGGCGCACGAATTACGGCCGCAAACCCGCAAAACCCCCTCTGCTTTAGTGACCATTCAAAAAGGTGAGACCGGGAAACGGCCGTTTTTCTGTGTCCCTGGGGCAGCTGGCAACAGCTTAGTCATCGCCAGAATCGCCAAATTTTTTAACCCCCACCAACCCGTCTACACCTTCCTCATGCCCGGCCTGATGGATGGGGAAACACCCCAGGTAGAAGTAGAATCCCAGGCCGCCTACTACATCAAAGTCATGCGCCACATGCAACCCCAAGGCCCCTATTTACTGGGTGGTTATTCAGTTGGTGGGGTTGTGGCCTACGAAATGGCCCAACAACTGCTGTCGCAAGGCGAAAAAGTAGATCTGCTGGCAATTATTGACGTACCCATCCAAAGCACACGCCTGGGACGCTGGCGCACCCTCATCCAAAACGTCGGTTCCCGCCTGGGGCTGACCAACGAACAACAACGAAGCTGGTTTTTATGGGTACGAGACGTTTCCTTCCGCTCCAACTACTTTGTGCAGCGCGGTTTCCGCGAATGGCTCACCAAAAGCCGATTAGAAACTCGACACTATTTCCGCAAACTGCTCACCGGCAAAGAGATAGAACGAGGCGGGCCGCGCACAGTGGAGTGGGAAGGGCAAGTATTCCTTTATACTCCACCCCCAACCAAAGACGCAGACAGCTCCCAACTGGAAGACCCCCGCGTCAAAACCCTGTTTGAATTAAATGACCGGGCCGTCCGAAGTTACATTCCCAATCCTTACATAGGTCGAGTGACCTTGTTTAAGTCCGCCAAAGGGTATTCACGGGTAGATTTACGCTCGGCAGACCCGTTGCTTGGCTGGGGAGAAGTAGCTCAGGGTGGGGTAGAAATCCATGAATGCCCTGGGGCACATCTGGCAATGGTTAACGATCCATTGGTGACCATTTTGGGCAAAAAACTCAACGGCACAATCGAAAGGGCGCAAGGTGAATTGTCAGACAACTAATGGACTATTTAGGCAGGTCACACCTCACACATTTTTGACCTCTGATAACCTGGAGAGCTGTAGATTTAATGCCCACGCTAATAGTTCACCCAACACCCACAGGGGTTGAGGAACGCTCAAACACAATTTACGAACGTTCTAATCTAACAAAACTACAAATCCTCTACTGGGTTGGCCAGAAGTTTCGCCCTACCTCGCCACTGTTTAACACGGTTTTAGTTTTTACTTTTCCTGTTCAAATCAACCCAGAAATTTTTTCCCAGGCGTTTCAACTGGTCGTCAACAGCAGCGATACCTTAAGAACAGTCATTCAAGAGGTGGATGGAGTGCCACAACGTCGAGTGTTAGAGCAGGCAGCCCACCAGATGGAACTACTGGATTTTTCCCAGGAAACCCA
>CAZPEJ010000264.1:2478-7079 GCA_964585465.1 uncultured Ardenticatenaceae bacterium | reverse complement strand
CCAGCCCGGAAGATACAATTTTGGCTAAACTAGAATGGTACCAGTTGGGTGGCAAGGTCTCTGACCGCCAATGGCGTGATATTTTGGGCATCCTCAAAACTCGTGCCGGGGAATTGGACATCGCCTATTTGCACCAATGGGCAGATGCTCTTAATGTGACTGATTTGCTGGAACATGCTCTGGCAGTGGCGTAGACAAACCCCTTGACAAAACCAGCCCTTCCCAGTATTATCATGTTACCGGTCATGTGACCGGTAACATTAACTTCATTCCCTGATTTTTCCCTGAACAGCAGAATTTCCCCGCCTGCGTTGCTCGATTTCTGCCTTCATACCTTTTCGCCTATGGCCCGTACCACCGTCACCATCCGCGATGTCGCTGCCTATGCTGGTGTTTCCCACCAGACGGTTTCCCGCGTCATCAACGGCCATGAACGGGTCAACCCAGACACCCGCGCCCGTGTGGAGACGGCTATCAACCAACTGGGTTTTAGCCCTAATGCAATTGCTCGTTTTATGGCCAAAGGGCGCACTGGCACACTGGCCTGTATTGCCCCCAATCTGACAGATTACACCTTTGCTGGCATTATCGAAGGGGCGCAGCATGAATCTCGCCAACATGGCTACTTTCTGTTGTCTGCTTCTGCCCCCACCGCAGAGATTTTTGCCGACCTGATCAGTCAGTTGATTACCAGCCGGCGCAGCGAAGGGATTATGGTGATTAACCCTTATGCGGATGAACGGTACTCTTACCTGCCATCTGACTTTCCGACGGTGTTTGCTGGGGCGCGCCCGCGTGAAGATGCGGCCGATTCTGTGGCGTTAGATGATGAAAAAGTCGGCCGTTTTGCCACTCTCCATCTACTCAGCCTCAACCACCACCACATTGGCATGATCACCGGCCCCATGAGCGAAGATTGTTCCCAGGATCGCAGCCTGGGGTATGACACGGCTTTGCGCCAGGCGAACCTGGAACCGGAACCCCAATGGATTATCGAAGGGGATTGGTCGGCTCGTTCTGGGTATGATGCCCTGATGCAATTTGCCCAGGCTGGTCAACTGCCCACCGCCATTTTTGCCCAAAATGACCAGATGGCAGTTGGCTGTTTGCGGGCTGCCCGCGAGTTGGGGGTGAAGGTGCCAGATCAATTAAGCGTGATTGGGGTGGATGACATCCCCCTGGCAGCTTACTTTGAACCACCGCTGACTACATTACGCCAGGATTTTTATGCTATCGGCCGGGAAGCCGCCAAATTGCTGGTTTGTGCCATTGAAAAACCAGATACCTCCCGGCAACATCTACGTTTACCTGCCGAATTACTGGTGCGCCGCTCGACGGCCGCAAATAGTACTCAGTATTCAGTGAACCGTGAACAGTGAACAGTTTACTGAATACTGTTTACTGTTCACTTCATAAGGAGGTGATTAACCCTAAAAACTTCTAAACGCTCCGTTGACTGATTAAACAATTATTAACTACTTTTTTGGAGGAGAATAACCATGACCAAACGATTTTTATTACTGATGTTGTTACTCGTAGCCCTGGTGGCTTGTGGCGGAACGGCCGAAGAGCCAGCCGAAGAAGCGGCTGCCACAGAAGCCCCGGCCCAAGAAGAAGTGGCTGCGACCGAAGAACCAGCCGAAGAAGAAATGATGGAAGTTGCCCTGCGTTGGCGTACCCGCCCCGACAACCAGGAAGAAATTGATGTCTACAGCCAGGTGAGCAGTGACATTGATGCCGCTCTGGAAAGTGTTACCCTCACCTACGAACCCGGTGGCAGTGAATCAGCCAGCTACCAGGACGTGTTGAAAACTGAAATCGCTGCTGGCACCGCCCCCGATGTGTTCTGGATTCCTGGCACTGACGTGGCTGACTTTGCCACTCGTGGCCTCATCCTGAACATCAACGACCTGGCCTCTGCTACTGACGGTTTCAGTGTGGATGCTTTCTATCCTGGCCCTATGTTCCACCTCACCTTCAACCCCGAATCAAGTGCTTCTGGTGCTGATAGTGGTGTGTTGTGGGGGCTGCCCCGCGATGTGTCCACCTTTGGCCTGTACCTGAACCTGGATTTGATTGCTGAAGCAGGTGCCCCAGACCCACGCGAACTGGCCGCCAGTGGCGAATGGGATTGGGATGCGTTCCTGGAAGTGGCATCGGCCGTTCGTGGGTTGGGTTCTGATGTGTATGGTTACGGGGCGAATGCCTGGTGGGGGCCATACGGCGTGTGGATGAATGCCGCCGGTGGTGGTTTCTTCAATACCGACCGGACTGCTTGCAACCTGGATTCGGCCGAATCTGTGGCTGGTTTGGAGTTTGAGCGCGCCTTGTACCAGGATTTTGATGTAGCTGTGCCTTATGGCGAAGATAGCGAACCCCCATTCCGCGCTGGTAAGGTGGCGATGTTCCAAAACGGCCGTTGGGCTACCCCCGGTATTCGCACTGTAGAATTTAACTGGGATGTGGTAGAACTGCCCAAAGGCCCCTCCGGTAGCCAGGGTAACTGGTTGTTCTGGGGTGCCTACGTTATCAACGCCAACACCGAACACCCCGAAGAAGCCTGGGCCTTAGTACAAGCCCTGACAACGGCCGAAACCCAAGGCAAAATCGCCTCCCTGGGGGCCAATGTGCCCAGCCGTGTGAGCCAGGAAGCCCTGGATGCTTTCCTCACCTTCACCCCACCAGCCAACAACCAGGCGTTTTTGAATGGTTTAAGCGACAATCCCGCCACCGAAGGCCCGCTGTGGGCTGGTAGCTGGCCGGAATATGCCCCCGTCATGGATGCCGCTGTGCAAGCCCTGATGACCGGTGGCAGCATCGAAGATTTCACCGCCAACGTTTGCAACGAAGCCAATCAAGCGTTTGGGAATTAGCTAGAAGTTATCAGCCGTCAGCTATCAGCCGTCAGCCAAAAGCTGATAGCTGATAGCCGATGGCTAACAGCTACCAAAGGAGCGGCCCATGACAACAATGGTGTTAGACAAGCGGGTGGATAGCTCGTTGACGGGGGTTATGGCCTGGCATGGGGTGGTGAGTTTTGTAGGACTTGTGGGGGCTGTGTGGGTGGGACTGGGTAGGGGGCCTGTGGCCGAAACGGCCGTTTGGCTGCGTATCGTGATAGCTGTTTTGTTGTTGTTGTGGGGAGCGGTCAGTGGGTTGGCGGCTCTGGGCATTCAACAACGGCAACATCGTGGCCGCACCCTCTCGCTGGCTGTCAACTATCTTGGTTTTCTCGTTTCCTTTTTGGGATTGTTACACGTTACCGGCGTATTTGTGGGCCTGGATAACCTGGCAGATACCATCGGCCGGGGGTTGCCCTTCCTTTTTATTCTCTTTGTAGGGTATCTCATTGGGGCATATGGCGACCGGTACGAAAATAATCACGCCCTGGAGCAGCAATTCCGCCGCGTTGGGCGGTGGGTGATGGGGTTGGCGGCCATTGCCACCCTGATTGCCATTGGTATTTTCCCCGGCACCTTATACTGGCTTTCCCAATTGACCAATCCGGTGGCACTGGGGTTGCTGATAACGGCCGTTATTTTTGCCTTCCTCCTGTGGGTGATGTGGCGCGAGGCGACTGCCATTGCCCTGCGCGCCCAAACCAACCACGAACAGATGCTGAGTGGTTACCTGTTCCTCTCACCCAATTTGCTCGGTTTCCTCTTTTTCTTTGCCGGGCCGCTGTTCCTCTCCTTTTACACCAGTTTCACCAACTGGGACTCCTTTGGCACCCGTGATTGGGTGGGGTTAGACAACTACATCACCATTTTAGATTTGAATGTGGAACGGCTGGAAACGGCCGATCAACCCCTGGAAGAAGTGATGGATGTTACCATTTACAGCGATCTCGCCCGCCTGAGCCTGGGCAACACCCATTTTGTGCTGGGGGCGGCCGACAAGCTGTTCTGGATATCGCTGAAAAACACCCTTGTCTTTGCCTTCATTTCGGTGCCCCTCAGCACCGGATTGGCCTTATTGCTGGCAAATTTGCTCAACAGCAAACTCCCTGGCATGAAATTTTTCCGCGCCGTTTACTTTTTGCCTAGTATCGCCGCTGTGGTAGGCATTGCCCTGGTGTGGCAATGGCTCTACAACTCAACAGTGGGGTATATCAACTACTTTATTTATTTATTAACGACAGCACTGGGAACGGCCGATCCACAAATTCGTTGGCTCTCTGAAAGCCAGACCGCCCTGTTAGCCATCATCATCGTCTCCGCCTGGCAAACGATAGGGTTTAACACGGTACTGTTCCTGGCCGGGCTGCAAACCATCCCTGGCGAACTGTACGAAGCCGCCACCGTAGACGGAGCAGGCAAATTTGCCCAGTTCCGCAACGTCACCATTCCCTTGCTGGCTCCCACCACCTTTTTTGTGGTTTCCACCACCACCATCCAGGCGTTGCAGGTGTTTGAGCAGGTGTTTATTCTCACCAATCCGGTGGGCGGGCCAAATAATGCCACCCTGACCCTGACGGTGTATCTGTATCAAAACGGCTTCCAGTTTTTCAAACAAGGGTATGGCTCTGCCATCGCCTGGGTGCTGTTTATTGTCATTTTTGGCATTACGCTGGCGCAGTTTCGGCGGCAGCGCGAGAGTGC
>CAZPEJ010000264.1:0-2378 GCA_964585465.1 uncultured Ardenticatenaceae bacterium | reverse complement strand
TTATTGTCATTTTTGGCATTACGCTGGCGCAGTTTCGGCGGCAGCGCGAGAGTGCAGTATACGAAGTGTAGTATTCAGTACTCAGTACTCAGTCATCAGTTCAAAACTGGGTACTGGGTACTGGGTACTGACAACTGGTAAAACAGATGACCAAAAGCCACCGAACAACCACGTTTTTGCAGAATACGGCCGTTTATCTTGTCCTCACCCTCTTTGCCAGCGTGATGATCTTCCCCTTCCTCTACATGCTTTTCACCTCCTTCAAAGAGCCGAGCGACACCTTCCGTTATCCACCCCGTATGTTGCCCCGCGAAACCCTCACCACCACCGTTGCCGGGTATGATGAGCCGTTGCCCCTCTTTTATGTGGAAGTGGACGGCACCCGCCAGCAATATGCCCTGGTAGAAGACAACATTCGCACTGGCACCTACGCTGCCCCCGACAACCTGGAGGTGGTGTATGAACGCACCGCCCGCGAAGTCGGCCCCACCGGCGGTTTCACCAACCAGCAAACCATCACTGTTAATGGTGAGGAGCAAAAGCTGTTTGATGTGACAGTAGACGGGCAAGTTATTCCCATGGTTCAACTCAGCCAGACCACCCTGGGGCGGTTTGTAGACCCGCAAAACCCCACCAACGAGGTGTTACAAAATGTACGCCTGAGTGAACCGGTTGAAGAACTGACCTGGCACCCCGAAAACTACACCGAAGTGGTCAACCTCAACAACATGGGGCGCGCCCTCACCAATACCGCCCTGGTGACAATTTTGGTCGTCGTGGGGCAGCTAACCACCTCTATCGTAGGGGGTTACGCCTTCGCCCGCCTCAAATTTCCCGGCCGCGACTCCATTTTTGTCCTCTATCTGGGCACCATCATGATTCCCTTTGTCATGCTCATCATCCCCCTCTACCAGTTGATGGTGCTAATTGGCTGGCAAGACCGCCTGGCTTCGCTTATCATCCCCTGGATTTTCACCGCCTACGGCACCTTTTTGATGCGCCAGTTCTTCATTACCATGCCCAAAGAGGTAGAAGAAGCTGCTTTAATTGACGGAGCTACCCGGCTGCAAATTCTCGGCCGTATTTTTATCCCCGCCAGTGTGCCCGCCCTGGCAACCCAGGCCACCTTCACCTTTTTATATGCCTGGAACAGCTTTTTCTGGCCGCTGGTCATCATCAACACCGGCAACGAAGAAAACCATGTGTTGACGCTGGCCCTCAACGTGCTACGTGGCCGTGCCTCCGATGCTCCCAATCTGATTTTGGCCGGGGCGGCCATCTCCATCTTGCCGCCGTTAGTGGTTTTCATCCTGGGGCAACGCTTCTTTGTAGAGAGTGTGACCAGCAGCGCGGTGAAGGGATAGAGGGGGAAAGTGGGCAGTGGACAGTGGGCAGTGAACAGTGGACAGTGGTCAGTGCCCAGTAGGAAGCTGAACACAGGCTACTGTTTACTATTTACTGTTTACTGTTTACCGTCTACTGTTTACTGTCTACTGTTTACTGTTTACTGTTTACCAAATACTCCCCTATGACACCTTCCCACCTGTACGACGCTTACATCTTCGACCTGGACGGCACAGTTTACCTGGGCGATGCCCTGTTGCCCACCGCCCACGAAACTATTCTCAAGTTGCGCTCTCTGCGGCGGCGCACCGTGTTCCTCTCCAATAACCCCACTCACACCCGCGAAGCCTACGCCGCCAAACTCACCCGCCTGGGGCTGCCCACACCACCAGAGGATGTGATCAACTCCTCGGTGGTGATGGCGGACTTTCTGCAAAAACGGCTGCCAGGGGCGCGGCTGTTTGTGGTGGGTGAGGAGCCGTTGTGCCAGGTGTTGCAGGCGGCCGGTTTTGAACTGGTGAATACTGCCAGCCAAACCGATGCCGTCATTGCCAGCTTCGACCGCACCTTTGAGTACCGCAAGCTGCAAATTGCCTTCGATGCCATTCGGCGGGGGGCGCGGTTTTTTGCCACCAACGCCGACCGCTACTGCCCAGTGCCAGGGGGTGGCGAACCGGATGCGGCGGCCGTTATTGCGGCCATCGAAGCCTGTACCAATAGCAAAATTGAAGCGGTGGTGGGTAAACCATCGTTTTACATGGCGGATGCGGTGTTAACCCTGTTACAATTGGCCCCTGAACAATGTTTGATGACGGGCGACCGATTGGAGACGGATGTGTTGATGGGGTTAAATGCGGGTATGGCGGCTGCCCTCACCCTGACCGGAGCCACAACGGCCGATATGGCTGCCCAATCAACTATTCGACCGACCTATACGATTGAAAAATTAGCGGAACTTTTGCCGTGAGGCGTGAAACGTGAAACGTGATACCCTCTTTTCACGTTTCACGTTTCACGTTGCACGTTTCATGTTA
>CAZPEJ010000263.1:0-7084 GCA_964585465.1 uncultured Ardenticatenaceae bacterium | reverse complement strand
AGGGTATCAGGTTCGCCGGTTGATGTATTGGGAACGGCAGAGCCGCGAATGTATTGCCCGTTTCGACTATGCAGCCATCGCCCAAGACACCCCCTTCCCATTCCGGTTGCAATGCCCTCAACACATCTTGACCCGCATCCTGCTACCCCACTTACAACAACTGCCCCAGGTGCAAATTCACATGAACCACGAATTGACCCATTTTGTGGATCATGGCGACACGGTAGAGGCGTTTTTTGCCACCCCAACTGGCCCTCAATCAGCCATTGGTAGTTATTTGTGTGCAGCAGATGGGGCAAATAGTCAGGTACGCAACCAACTGAAGTTGCCTTTTGAGGGGATGACCTACGCCGACCGCTTTTTGCTCATTGGCACCGATTACGATTTTGGCACTTTGTTTCCCGATTTTGGCCCGGTGAATTACATTTTTGACCCAGAGGAGTGGGTGATTATTTTGCGCCTGCCCGATCTGGCACGGGTGGTGTTTCGTTTGCGGCAAGAGGAATCGGCGGAAGAGGCGATGTCTGAAGCTGCTTTGCGGCAGCGGTTGTGCCGTTTTGTGGGGATGGAGGTGCCATTTGCCATTAAAACGACGCAGTTATACCGGGTGCATCAGCGGGTAGCAGAGACGTTTCGGGTGGGGCGGGTGTTGTTGGTGGGGGATGCAGCACACATCAACAATCCGGCCGGGGGTATGGGGATGAATAGTGGTATTCATGATGCGGCTTTGTTGGCGGAAAAATTAACGGCCGTTCTCCATCATGCCCCGGATTCCCTGTTAGATGAATACAGCCACACCCGCCGCGCGGTAGCCCTGGAGAACATTCGCCGCTACACCGACCAGAATTACCGCGACCTGACCGCCACCGACGATACCCACCGGCAACAACGGAACGATACCCTCCGTGCCACCGCCGCCGACCCGGCCCGTGCGCGCGCCTACCTGTTGCAGGCTTCGATGTTGGCAGAAAGGGTGTAGAGGTGTGAAAAGCCCCATCGCTTAAAACTCCCTCAACAACCTGCCGCATCCATACACCTTCTCCTCAATACCGTTTTCCCGCAGAGCCATCCACCAGGTGGCCGCGTTGATGGCAAGAACAGGTTTGCCCAGCCACCGCTCCGCTTCGTCAGCCAGCCGCACCATGCTCAAGTTGGTGCCAGCCTGTACCAAAGCATCCACGTCGGGGCCGTTGACCTCTATCAATGCCTGGCGTAATTCGTCTTCGGTGACATGGGCAATGGAAACGGCCGTTGGGCACTTTAACCCCTTGATTTTCACCACTTCAAACCCAATCTCACTAAAAAACTTGATCACATTTTCGTCCCCAATCGGCTGATAGGGCGTAACCACCCCAATCCGTTTGGCTCCAAACAGATGCAACGCCCGTTCACACGCCTCGGCCCCGGTGGCAACATCCAGCCCTGTCCACGCCTTAATCTGGCGGATGAACTCCCGATTGCCAGCCACCCCGCCCCAAAACGTTTCCGCGCTCATCCCCATGACCATGTAGTCGGGTTCGGCCGTCATCACTCGTTGTACCGCATATTCAATCTCAACCCGAATTTGCGCCAGTAACTCCTCAAAAGCGTCGTTGCTGCTCAAATTTTGGTTCCGAATCCAGATACGCGAAAAGTGCGCCGTAACACCAGGCACCGTCATACGGTAAAAATCAGGTTCGACAATGGTATTGGTGCTGGGGGCAATAACTCCCAACTTGGCCCGCCAGCCGAGAGCATCTTTACTCATGGCAACCTCCGGGGAGAAAGGGGTCAGGCGTATGGCGTATTGTAATAGTTTTCGGGAGATTAGAGATTGGAGATTACGAAATGGCTAATCTCCAATCTCTAATCTCCATTCTACGCCTACCGCCTACTCCTTCCCACTCATGTTTTGACGTAAATGTTATAACATTGTAATATTACATTGTTTGAGTTGAACTGGCAAAGAAAGATTGTAACCATCCATTCATGGAAAAACAGTACCTCTCCACCCCACAAGGTCAAGTGCATGTTCGCCTGGCAGGACGGCCGTTTTTGCCACCACTGGTCTTATTGCACCAAACGCCTAGCTCTGGGGTGATGTTTGAACGGATGATACCCCTGCTGGCAGAACAGTTTTGGGTATTAGCCCCCGACCTGCCTGGTTTTGGTAACTCGTTCGCCCCAGAACGGCCGTTTACCGTTCCCCTCTGGGCCGAAGCCATCACCCATATGTTGCAATCGCTTCAAATCGGCCGTTGTGCCCTGTTTGGGCATCACACAGGCGCGGCGGTGGCTGTGCAAATAGCTTACAGTTGCCCCAACCTGGTGAACCACCTGGTCTTGTCGGGGCCACCCTTGTTAGATGAACCCACCAAACAACGGTTGCGAGCCGGGTTGCCCACCTATGCCCTGCATGAATCGGGGGATTTTTTGTTAAACACCTGGCAACGTATTCGACAGAAAAATAGCACCGCTGACCTGTCGTTGAGTTTGCGCGAGACATTACTCAGTTTGCAGCTAAACGGCCGTTATGCGGAAGCCTACGAAGCCGTTTTTGCCCACGATTTTGCTACCCAACTGGCCGCCCTCACCTGCCCCTTGCTGCTGCTGGCAGGCGAACGGGACAGCTTGCGGGCTTCGTTGGAACCTGCCCATGCCCTGGCTCCCCACAGTCAGGTAAAATTATTGCCCAACACCGGAACGTATCTGTGTGATGAAGAGCCGGAACTGATAACGGCCGTTTTACATGACTTTATTTTATGAATCTATAATGTGTTTCATTTATACGCAATACGGAGACACCCATGACCTACACCCTCAGCCTGGCACTTGAAGATTTTCTCCCGGTTATTCTCTCCTCGGCTGGCCTATACATCATCAGTCAGATGGTGCGGCGAGTAGATATTGGCCTGGGGCAGATGGCACAATTGGGATGGTTACTGGTTTCCATTGGTGGGCTGCTCAAAGCCGTTTGGAAACTGGTAATGGCTTTGAGCAATGCCCAAACCAACCTGGCATGGCTGGACAAAGGCATGTTTATCTGGATGGCGGCCGGGTTTACCTTGTTGGCTTTTGCTTTGTGGTTTGCGGCCAAACAGATGGCCGGGCAATCAGAACGGCCGTTTCCCATCTGGCTTGGCCCGGCAGTGATATTTGGGTTGTCGGTGGTGGCGATTCTGGCAACCGGGTTTCCCGACCTGACCCAAAATAGCTGGCGGTTTGTGCTGTTGGGTGTTACCACCATTGGTAATGTGGCAACGGCCGTTTTGCTTATTCAACAAGCCCGTCGCCAGGGGTTGCCGTTGGCTGCTCTGCTTTTCCTGGTCAACATTGTCATAGTTTTCATTCTCAGCGGCATGGCTCGCATCCCCGAACAAAGTATTCCTTTGCAGTGGACAGAACAGATTTTGAACACCCTATCACAAGGGGCTTTTGTCTACGCTGCCTGGCAACTTTCCCAGGCCATCCTGGGGCAGCGGGGCAAACTACAGCCGGTGTTGTAACGCCCCCTTTCCGTACTATGCCGATAATTTAATTTTATGAATCACTCGTTACAAACCAACTACAAAGGCGTGTTTGACGGCCGTTTAGGTTTTGGGCAAAAAGCGGCCGTTTTGGTGGTAGATTTTATTTGTGCCTATACCACACCGGGGGCGGCTCTCTACGCGCCAGATGTGGTAACGGCCGTTTCCCAAACCCGTGACCTGTTGCACCTGGCGCGGCAAAAAAATCTCCCCGTCATCTACACCAAAGTGCTGTACCACAAAAACGGCCGTGATGGCGGCATTTTTGTCCAAAAAGTGCCCGTTTTACGCACAATGGTCGAGGGGGAGCCGTTAGCAGAGATTGTGCCAGAACTGCCACCCGGCGCAGATGACATCATTGTCGTGAAACAGTATGCCAGTGCTTTTTTTGGCACCTCCCTGGCCGCCATGCTCACCAGTTTAGGGGTAGATACGCTCATTCTCACCGGCTGCTCCACCAGTGGGTGTGTGCGAGCAACGGCCGTTGATGGAATGCAATACGGCTTCCGCGTCATCGTCCCGCGCCAATGTGTGGGCGACCGCCATCCGGCCCCGCACGAAGCCAACCTGTTCGACATCCACAGCAAATATGGCGATGTGGTAGAAAAAGAGGATGTAATGGCCTATTTGCATAAACTACCATAACAGATCACTGTATGGCTTAAAAACTCAGCTTCCCTTCCACCCCCACCACCCGCGTATTGCAGAAAAATTGGAATGTTTCGGCCGTTCCTTCCTCATACATCCCACTCAATCCCCAGGCCGGGCGTGGGGTCATAACTCCCAGGCTCAAAATCGAAGGGCCGTTAATTTTTATCTCCCCGGCATGAATGTTTGCCCCAATTTGGTGGGCTTTGGCCTCATCCCTGGCAAAAATGTAAGCCTCCAGGCCATAGGGCGTGCCATTGGCTAAAGCCAGTAACTCCGCCTCTGTTTCATACGGGTGTACGGTGCCAATTGGCCCAAAAATCTCATCCTGTGCCCGTTCCGCAGCTACTCCGGTCACCAAGGTGGGGGCCAGGAAATGACCACCCAACTGGGGCAGGGGGGTGTTGCTGTGCAGGGTGCCACCCGATGCCACCAGCCCAGCCATCTGTTGTTGCAACTGCCGCAAATGGCTGGAGTGGATCATCGGCCCCATATCGCTGCTCATATCCAACGAATCCCCAATTTTCACTTGCGCCAGTTTATCCATTACTCGTTCCAAAACGGCCGTTTCTAATGCTTTTGGCACAACCAGCCGCCCCAAAGCACGGCACCACTGCCCATTGAGCGAAGTCATCAACGACACCACACCCGCCGCCGCTTCATCCAAATCTGCATCGGGGAAGATAATGACCGGGTTGTTGCCCCCCATCTCCAACTGGGCTGGTTTGAAGGTGCGGGCACAGGCAGTGGCAATGGCTCGCCCACCCTCCAGGCCACCCGTAAATGAGATTGTTTTGATGCGTGGGTCTGCTACCAATCTGGCTCCCACCTCTGGCCCACCATGCACAATTTGGAACACCCCCGGTGGCAACCCGGCAGCTTCGGCCGCTTCACCAAAGATGTCACAACCGTAAGGTGCCCATTCGGTGGGTTTGAGGATGGTGGGGCAGCCTGCGGCCAACGAACTGGAGCCTTTATGAGCCATAAAAGCAGAAGGAGCATTCCACGCCACCAGCAGCAACGCTGGCCCCCACGGTTTGCGGTAGATGTGTACCGGATTGTTGTTGGGGCCGGGTGTGGTGGTGTGTGTCCAGCCGCTTTGCAACTGGGCATTTGCCAGATGCCACGCACCGGTGACGATGATGTTGAGCATGGTGGTGAGACGAATGGTGACACCGGTGTTTAGGGCATCGAGTTGAGCGATGCGATCTTGCCGTTTTTGTAATTCGGCCGATAACCGGGCCAGCAACGCCACCCGTTCTGCCAGGGGCATATCGGCCCAAATACCCGATTGATGGGTTTCCCAGGCAGTTTGCAGAGCTAGTTCAATGCCGTCGGGGCTGGTAGCTTTTTGTTCGGCCAGGGGGGTGCCTGTGTTGGGGTTTTCCAGCCACACACCCATCGGCTCGGAGGGTTCGCTAAACTGCCCAGCAATGTAGTCGCGCAGAGGGGGGAGTTGAATCGTTGTGGAAGGTGTGGTCATGTGATAAGTCCGTTTTTATGCACTGCTCAAACAGTAAATGTTGCCTGTCCCTGCCCTTCAACAATCATTTTGGCGGCTTCCAGGCGACCGCGTTCGGCGGGGAAGGCCATTACCAGCCCCATGGTGATGTCGCGTAACATGCGGGCAATCACGCCGTTGTTGACGGTGTTGCTGGTGCCGCACATTTTCAGGGCATCCTGGGCCACCCGCATGGCAGCTTCGGCGATGACTCCTTTTGCCAGCCGCCACTGCTGCAAGACGTAGGGTTTGGGATACAGGGGGGGATCGGCCGTTTCTAGTTCCAATTGTCGCCGCAACCAGAGAACGGCCGTTTGTAAATCTACTGCCATCTTGCCAATCAACTCCTGATGGAAGGGGCTGCTGGCAATGGGCAGCCCTGTGTCCTGGAACTTCAGGTCGGTGGTGTATTTGAGGGCGAACTCATAGGCCTGGTGGGCAGCCCCCAGATAAATAGCACTAATGGCTAACTGGTTGCCCAACAAACTGCCCCGACTCATTTGCATCATTTTCACAAACGCTTCTGGCACCGTCAGGGCTTCATCGGCTGGCACAAACACGTTTTGGAGTAGGATGCCGTGTGAAGCTGTTGCCCGCATCCCGATGGCATCCCAACTGGAGCGTTCCGACACACCTTCGGCTTTTTGTGGAATAAAAAAGAGGCCGATACCCGCAGCGGTGGTGCTGCCTGCCAGTTTGGCTGCCACCAGGTACTCATCAGCCACACCGGTGTTGCATCCAAACGATTTTTCGCCGTTGAGCAGCCAGCCGCCAGCAGTAGGGCGGGCTTCGGTGGCAATAAACACCGCACTTTGGGAGGACTTAACACTTTCACTGGCAAAGTTGCCCAGATAACGGCCGTTTTGCCCCATTTTAGTCAACACTTTCTCCCCAAACGCCTGCACAATGGGGGCATCTGCGGCGGAAAACAGCCCGGCTTCCACTGCCTCCAGAGCCAGCAACCCACGAGAGGCGGTGCTGTTGTGGAAAAAATAGGCCAGAGCTGTAGAGGGGCAGGCCGTCCCCAGGGCAAAGGTAGCGGCAGCCAGATCGCGCAAACTGCCCCCCAAGCCGCCATATGTTTCTGGCACAACCAGCCCCAACAGCCCGGTCTGGCGAAAAGCGGTCGCGTGGGCTGGTGGAAACTGCCCGGTGGCATCTGCCTGGGCGGCAGCCGCCCGAATGGCAGGCAATAAAACCTCAATGCGCTCCGCCCGCTCTTGTTCGGCGGGGGTCATTTGTTCTACTAACAGTTGTCCGACGGGATATTTTTTCATGGTTATCTGGCTATTTGGGTGAGGTGGTGCGTATTGTGTAGGTGTTTTACTGCAAAGGATACAAAGATTATATGGTCTTTTGGGTTTTGTGGCGTTCGCCGTGAAACGTGAAATCTCTCTGGTCACGTTTTACGTTTCACGTTTCATTGGTT
>CAZPEJ010000262.1:0-7135 GCA_964585465.1 uncultured Ardenticatenaceae bacterium | reverse complement strand
AAGGGAAAAGGTGGGGGAGATGGGGGGGAATGTCATGGTGGGTGATGAGTGAATAGTAAACAGTGAACAGTGAACAGTGAACAGTGAACAGTGGACAGTGGACAGTGGACAGTGGACAGTGGGCGGTGGGCGGTGAAGGTTAGGGAGTTACTTCGTAAATGATAAATAGTGGGTCGGCGTAGTGGCCGGAAACGGCCGTTTCTGTGCCGCCTGGGTATGCTGCCTGCACGGCCGGTAATTCGGTGGCTCGTTCGGGCAAGAAGATAAACACCAGGTTGGGATTGCTGCTCACGGGCAGTTTGTCCTCTGGGGTCAATACGTCAAACAGGTTTACATCTGCCTGGAAGTTGGTTGCCAGAAATGGAATGGTGGGAAAACCAATATACATGCTGGGCGGGCCGTAAAAGTACCCTGTCCAGCCCGGCCCCAGGTCGCTCAGGTAATGCGCTACCCCGTCAGCAATTTCGGTGTTTCGGTCGGCAAAGCTGTTTTGGGTGCGGTAACGGCCGAAATAAAACAGCACATCATTTAAGGCAAACAACACCGCCAGAACCAGCAGGGCAGGCAACAGGTAGTTGGCCAGGTTGAACTGGCGAGCAGGTGGTTGTTCCGCGTCGGCATCAAGTTGGGGTGTGGCGACATAGTTGACCAATAAACGGCCGATTTCCACCAATCCCACCGCCGCCAAAAGGGCCAGGGCGGGGGTGATAATCACCAGGCGGTGGCTGCTGGGCGGCTCAATAAGCAAGACCCCGGCAAACACCACTACCACCCCCAGCCACACCAGTAACAGTTGATACCGAAA
Organism: uncultured Ardenticatenaceae bacterium; assembly: GCA_964585465.1. GTDB lineage: Bacteria > Chloroflexota > Anaerolineae > Promineifilales > Promineifilaceae > CAZPEJ01. The sequence goes on along the minus strand of CAZPEJ010000262.1, from coordinate 6,330 downwards.
CTGACGCAGGTGAAAGAGAGCTATCAACAACCCCAACACCGAAAAAACGGCCGGGCCAAAGGTCAATAGAGGGATTTGCGGCCGATAGGAAGGGCTGTTGTCCAGGCTGGAATGAAAAGCCAGCACCGACTTCAACATCTGTTGGCGCAAAATCTGCCCCTCGCTCAATCCCGTGCGCCCGGCTTCGGCACTTAACCAGCCGCTTTGGCTGTCCAGGATACCCAGGTTGTTGGCCCGTTCCATAAAAACCGTCGGGTGGTTGCGATAGTAGAGCCATTGGGGTAACAAAATCACCAGGGCCAGGGCTGCCGCCAGCAACAGGTGGGGAATTTGTTGCCGCAACGTAACACGGTCAAACAACAGGGTAAACCCCAAGAGGGCCAGTAACATCAAAGGCAATAGGTGGGAACTGGTGAAAAAGAAGGCGTTCAAACCAACGGCCGTTCCTGCCCACAACCACAACTGACGGCTGGAACGGCTCCAGGCCAGCCCTATCAGCCCCAACGCCAGCAAGGTCAAAAGGGGGTCCCAGATGTTGGTCACTCCCAGGCGGCTGTAGTGCAGATGAAAATGGGAGCCGAGCAGCAAAACGGCCGCTATCAGCCCCACTTCCTGGCTCCACAATTTTTTGCCAATCAAATAGGTAGCTACAACCGTTAATGCCCCAACCAGGGGGGAAAGGAAACGGATGCTAAAGAGCGAACGGCCGAAAAGGGTCAACGGCAGTTGCATCAGCCAGTAGGGCAGGGTGGGATTGGTCAGCCAGCCAGTGGCAAAGGGGCTGCGGCTGTTCAAAATATCCAGGCCGACGCTGGCCTCGGTGCCATTCATGATGAACGGGTGATTATCCAGCCCCATAAACCGCAGCAGCCAGGCGGTCAAAAAGAGGGCGGTGGTGATGATGAGGGTAAAACGGGAGATAGTCAGAGAGGGGAGGAGGGATTCGGCCGTTTTGCCATCTGACAGGGCGTAATAGGCCAGCCCACTCCCCAGCAGCCAGAGAAACAGAGCCAGGAGGTTGGCCGGGTTGGCCGGGTCTATCACCTGGCGGTAAGCCAACCAGGAAGCCGCCAGACCCGCCAGATAGAGCCAACGCCTCGGCGAAACCTCTCGAATACGGGGCAACCGCCACGAGGGCAGGGTCAGATTGCCGATGCTGCTGGCCTGCCAAACGGCCAGCAACAAAGCCACTGCCCCGTAGCCATACCACCACAAACCATCGCTGGGGGTGGCTGGCTGGTTGCCCAGGATAGATTGCCCAATGACGGCGCAGAAGAGGCTGAGGCCAACCAAAATGCCAGTGATGAACCGTGAGAAGGTTGGTGTAAACAGGCGGGCAGGTTCGGGGGAAACAAGGGTAACTTCAGCAGTGGGTTGAGGGGCATCCGATGCGCTGGCCGGGGTGAAAACAGGCAAGGGGAGGGGTTCTTCGGCGGGGGGTTCATCTGCAATGGGCAGGGGGGCATACAAAGAAAACGGCCGTGCCGCAGGTAAGGCGGCTTCAATCGGGCTATCGGCCACTTTACGAGCCACAAACAGCACATACGCCCCATCTGCGGCAAAAGGTTCTTCGTAAAACGGCCGAACCCACTGCTCGGTGCGGTGTAAACTGCTTTCCCAGGGGGCCACAATCCACTGCCCGGTCAAAAAATGGAGCAGGGCAGAAGGCAGCCCTTGAAGATGCCCAACTTCTAAGGCCCGCAGCGCGCTGGTGGAAAAGTAGTATTGCCACCGTTCCACCACAAACCCGGCCTGTGTCAGGCGGTTGGCCCACACTTCGGCCGAATCGGTGTGGGCGTGGCGGGAAATGAGGTTAAAAAAGCGGCGATAAGGGTCTGCCAGGCCAATGGGGCGTAACAGGGCTGCCCCACCCAGGTTTTGGGTGAACAGGTGGCTGGGCATAGTAATGACCAGTTTGCCACCCGGTTTTAAGACGCGGTTGATCTCCTGCAAAACGGGCTGTACCTGGGGAATGTGTTCCAGGACGGAGTTGCTGATGGCAGAGGCAAAGGTGGCATCGGGGAAGGGCATTTTATCCCCCATACCTTGCATCACCTGTTCATACATGCCAGAACGCTGTGCTTTGTTTAGTGGCCCCCACCAGGGGTCTATGCCAACGGTCAGCTTTTTGTCAAAGGTCATCTGGGCAAAATGGCCGTCGCCGCACCCCACATCTAAAGTTGGCCCTGGTAGCTCTATCTGGCGGTAAAAACGGGATTCCACCGCCCGCAGCAGGGCACGAAAGGCGGGTATGGTCTTGAGTTGCCGCCATAACAAATCATCTTTTCGTAAACTTTCTAATGATTTTTCGTTGAGCATGGTTGTGTAGATGGGGCGTGTGGTGTGTTTCCGACACCAGTTGGTTAGTTTCTGCCCTGCCACCCATCCCGCATGGCTCGCAGGTGTTCGTAGGCGGTGGGTTCGGCCGTTTTTCCCTGGCCGGTGCTGTGCATTAAGGTGGTGAACAGGTTGACATATTCAACGGCCGTTTGGGCCGGGCTAAAGGAGTCGGCAATGAGTTGGGGGTTACGTTGATAGTTTTGTTTGTTGTCCAGAATACGAATAACTGTTTGTGCCAGGGCGGGGGCATCCCCAACGGCCGTTACCTCCCCCATCCCCGTCATGGTGACAGGCTGGCGCACCCCTGGCAGCGCACAAGCCGCCACCGGCACACCATTCATCATCGCCTCAATCTGTACCAGACCAAAACTTTCGGTACTATTTAAGCTGGAAATGACTAAACAATCCAAATTTTTGTAAAAAGCGGTCAACTCTGCCCCGTGCAACGCCCCCAACAGGCGGTAATGGGTTTTATACTTCTCAAAGAGTGGGGCCAGTTTTGTGGCATAAACCCCTTCACCCAATGCCTGGGGGCTGGCATGAAGCACCAAAACCTCTGGATGTTTTTGCAAAATCAGCGGCAATGCCTCCAATAACACCTCAATCCCTTTTTCGGCCGCAATACGGGCCGAAATGCCAATCACTTTGTGCCCGGCCAGGTGGTGTCGCTGCCGAAAATCCTGCGCCAGTTCGGTGGAGGCATAGGTCAGTTCAACCGGTGGTGGGATAATGTGCAGTTTGTTGTCCAGATAGGGTGCCAGGTAAGGGGAATGTGTCCCATAATCGCGGGTATAGGTCACTACGGCATCCGCCAGGTTGCCAGCCAGTTGGTTCATGGTGTGTACCACCCGATCCACTACCCGGTTAAACAGCCCTTCTGGCAATTCCAGGTCGCAGTGATAGGTGAGGACGACGGGTTTGCCCAATAAACGGCCGCGCAGAGCCACCCCAGGCGCATCAAATTGGGGCAGATGTAAGTGAACGACATCCGCTTTTTGCACCAGTTTCCAGGCCATTGGCCCAAAACCGGGCATAATCACCCCTTTGCTGACCCGCAAGGCGACTGGCACCCGCACCACCTTTACTCCGTCTACTACGTCATACATGGGCAGGTTAGCATCGTACTGGGAGGTCAAAACGGTGACATCGTGCCCTTGTTGCACCAACGCACGACTTAATCGTTCCACGTAAATGGTTAATCCGCTAATCCAGGGGCGATAATAGGTTAATACTTCCAAGATTCTCATAGGTTTTATCGTTACCAGGTTGCATCTTTTTATACAGTCATTCGGGTGTTTTTGCGCTCTTTTTGTGGCGGCTGGTTACTGGTTGTCTTGAGTGTGAGAACGGCCGTTTCTGTCTCGCTGCATAAACCGTTGGGTGGTGGTGATGACCTGGTTGAAGGTGGAGCCGGTACCTGTCAGGCCAATCAACCCCAGGATGATCATCATGACAATGTTCAGGGCATGATAAACAAAAGCAAAGGAGGCGGACTCCGCCTGGGGCTGACCAATGGCAACTAGCGCGCCGGTCACGCCCAGGTGGAAAACCCCAATTTGCCCCGGCGAGGAGGGCAGAGTAACGCTGAATGCGGCGGCACACACCACAAAGGCGGTAATGGACAGGGTTGGGTCGAGGTTGACCGCCCACATGGTGGTGTGGTAGGCAAACAAGATGGGCAACCAGGTGACAATGCTCCAAAAGATGAGTTGTAACCCGTCGCGCAGGCTGGTGAGGCTGCCCAGACCACTGAGCAGGTCATCTATCCGCCGCACCCATTGGTTGGTATCTAAGAAGGGGAGGTATTGCAAAAAGAAACGGGCGACGCGGCTGGCTAACGGCCGTTGATTGGCCGCCACAATGAGTATCAAAATTCCCACCAGAGCCGCTACCCCAAACCCTTGCGCTGCATCGCGCATCCAACCGGGCAACGTCTCCACCTGGGCAATGGTGAACGGGAACAGAGCCACAATAAACAACAGGTCTAAAATCCGCTCCACCACCATCGTCGAAATGCCACTTGCCAGCGTCACAGGCGGCACATTGCCAATCAAAATGGCCCGTGCCACATCCCCCAGGCGAAACGGCAATGTCATATTCAGCATGTAGCCGATATTTTGAATGTGAAACACCTGTTTCCAGGGAACGGCATGGTGCAACATAAACTGCCAGCGCACCGCCCGAAACAGCAAAAAACCCAAAATACCCGCGCTGCCCAACAGCAGATAGCGGTATTGTGCCGTTTTTAACGCCTGCCAGATTTCCGCAGGGTCAATCAACCAAAAGATCAGTAACAGGCATATCAGGCTCACCCCAATGCCTATCCATAATTGACGCTGGCTTTTTGTAGTAGATTCCATAGAGAGGAGATTATAACAACGACCGGGTAATGTGGCATGTGTGGGGTGCGTAAGGTCATAAATTGACGTTTTGCTGAAGGAGATTGGAGGTTGGCCAATCTCTAATCTCTAATCTCAATGAAAATGTCAATTTATATGCCCTTTGCGAATATAGTTACTTTTGTGCTTTTGTGGCAAAATTGTATCATTCTGAATCATCTGACCAGGGGCAGAACAAATACACGACACAATACGTCACGTTCTCCCCTTTCATACAACAGGTTTCGTTCGTAGTAACCGCTTCAGCGGTCTGGACGACTAAAGTTGTTACGACGAACCAATGTCTGGATACTCATTTAGGAATGAAAATTAAACCACTTACACAACTGAAATTAGAGATTAACAATGGGTTCAATCGCCAATCTCTAATCTCTTGTAGGTTATTTAATCTGCGTTCCTTATCATCAAAGGGTTAAACCATGCGTAGCAATGTCATTCAAATCCAAAAGTGGTCTCATGCCCAACCGCCTACCGAAACAGAACTGCGCCAATTGATGGTCAAAGAGGGACTAACCCCTTACCAGTGGGCCAATTCACCTGGGGATGTATACGAAACCCATGTCCATACTTACCACAAGGTGATTTATGTGGTTTCTGGGTCTATTATTTTTGGTTTTCCCATTGAGGGACAACCAACCTGGTTACGGCCGGGAGACAGGTTAGATTTACCGGCGGGTATTCCTCACAATGCGGCCGTTGGGGCGGATGGGGTAGTTTGTTTGGAAGCACACAAGTAGGGGGAGGTGGTATGGAATACATTAATTTAGGTCGTTCCGGTTTGAAAGTATCCCGTATTTGTTTGGGGATAAAATGTTTTTCCACATCGGCCAGGGGCCAAACGGCGGCGGCCTCTCGCGCAAACATATCATGGAAGCCGTTGATAACTCATTGCGTCGCCTGGGTATGGAATACGTTGACCTGTACCAGATTCATCGCTGGGACGCAGCCACCCCAATTGAAGAGACGATGGAAGCGTTACACGACGTGGTGAAAGCGGGTAAAACGTTGTACATTGGGGCCTCCAGCATGTATGCCTGGCAATTTGCCAAAGCCCAACACACGGCCGATTTACACGGTTGGACACGTTTTGTGGCCATGCAGAACCATTACAACCTCGTTTACCGCGAAGAAGAGCGAGAAATGTTGCCTCTATGCCACGATCAAGGCGTGGGGGTAATTCCCTGGAGTCCGCTGGCGCGTGGGTTTCTCGCCGGCAACCGCAAACCAGGGGAAGAAGCCCCTACCACACGAGCCAAAAGCGACTCTTTTGCCCACCAGATGTATTACCAGCCAGAGGATTTTACAGTGGTGGATCGAGTGGCGAAGGTAGCCAGCCAACATGGTGTTTCGCCAGCGCAAATTGCCCTGGCCTGGCTGCTACACAAACCAGGCATTTCCTCCCCCATCATCGGAGCCAGCAAGATGTACCAGTTGGAAGAAGCGGTAGCCGCCACCGGGGTCAAGTTGTCGGATGAAGCGATCAAACAGTTAGAGGCCCCCTACCGACCCCACCCAATTTTGGGGCATGGGTGATTGAGTTTCCAGTTTCCAGTTTCGAGTTTCAGGTTGGGGAATCCGTGTTCATCCGTTT
>CAZPEJ010000261.1:0-7143 GCA_964585465.1 uncultured Ardenticatenaceae bacterium | reverse complement strand
GCTGTTTTTGCCGCTATTGACATAAAGGTGTAACTCATGCCCTAACAACTCGACCACTTCTACCGATCCTTTGAGGGGAGCCGCCATAATGCTAGGCGGGGCAAACTCTGGGGCATGGAGGTGTTCGGGGCGAATGCCAAATTTCACCTTTTTGCCCACATAGTTGCTGTAACTATTTTTGCGGTCGGCAGGCACCGGCACACGGAAATCACCAGTATCTACCCACAACTTGCCTTCTTCACCAACCAGAGTGGCTTCAAAGAAGTTCATGCTGGGGCTGCCAATAAACCCGGCCACAAAAACGTTGTTGGGTGAGTTGTACAAGGTGATGGGAGAATCAATTTGTTGCAAAAGACCATCGCTCATCACCGCAATCCGGTCGCCCATGGTCATCGCCTCTACCTGGTCGTGGGTCACATAAATGAAGGTGGTTCCCAGGCGTTTGTGCAATTTGCTAATCTCAGCCCGTGCAGTGACGCGCAGTTTCGCATCCAGGTTGGATAACGGTTCATCCATCAAAAATACAGATGGTTCGCGCACGATGGCCCGCCCCACTGCCACACGTTGCCGTTGACCACCCGAAAGGGCTTTGGGTTTCCGGTCGAGCAAATGGGACAGCCCCAAAATATCGGCCGCTTCTTTGACCCGCCGATCAATTTCTGCTTTGGGAGTTTTCCGCAACTTCAACCCAAAGGCCATATTGTCATAAACCGTCATATGGGGGTAGAGGGCGTAGGACTGGAAAACCATGGCAATATCTCGGTCTTTGGGGGGCACATCGTTGACCACCCGATCCCCGATCAGAATTTGCCCATCAGAAATGTCTTCCAATCCGGCTAACATCCGCAGGCTGGTAGATTTACCACACCCGGAGGGGCCGACGAATACGACAAATTCTTTATCACCAACTTCGATATTCAGGTCTTTCACCACTTTTACGTCGCCATACTGTTTGAACACATGTCTATAACTTACGCTCGCCATTTTCCTCTCCTTTGCCTAGAAGACAGTATAATTATGGGTAGATTTTACACAATTTTTTCATAATAGGAAATAAAGTGGTGTTGAATAGGACAAACTATACCGAGAGTGTTTTCTGTGGTCAACATTGTGCAATTTGGAGCAAACGGCAAGGGGAAAGTTGTGTCCTTGGTGGCGTGCTGTGTAACGAACGGTTTGGTTATGAAATGGTTAAAAGGATAGCCAGGACGAACAAGGCGATGACGACGATGATGGTGAGTTGGTTGGTTTGTAGGGCATCTAACCAGCCGGGTAGGGAGGGTGGGGTGTTTTTATTGGGGCGGCGTTCCAACCCGCGCCAGACTTGATGAAATTCGTTGACAGAGTTCGGCCGTTCGTCGGGGTGCATTTCCATGGCCCACAAAATGGCTTCCGAGAGGGTCGGGGTCAGGTCGCGGTTAGTTTGTTGGGGTGAACGTAAGGCGGCGGGGTTCAAAAAGCGGGTTTTAGCATCGGGTGGGGGGACATTGGTCAGCAAGTGGTAGAGGGTGGCTGCCAGGGCGTAAATGTCGGTGCGAACATCGGTGTGGCCGCCATCCCCGCCATACTGTTCCAGTGGGGTATACAGGGCGGTGCCGCGCCCCTGGACGACGGTGATGGTGCGGGCATCGTCGGGTGCCAGCAACTTTACCAGACCAAAATCTACCAGTTTAATTCGGCCGTCTGGGGTTAATTTGATGTTGGAGGGTTTGATGTCGCGGTGGAGAACGGGTGGGTCTTGCCGGTGCAGATAGGCCAGGGCATCTATGATTTGTTCGGCCCAGGCCAGGACGGTTTTTTCGGTCAGGGGGCCGTTGTTTTCTTCTAGCAGTTGTTTCAAATCTTTGCCAGGGACAAAATCCATCACCAGGTAATCACGGCCGTTATCAGAAAAAAAGTCTGAAACTTTGGGCAGATTGGGGTGGTCGAGTTGTGCCAATACGCTGGCTTCGCGCAAAAATTGACTTTGTGACTGGGCTTGCATATCGGCTGACAGGTTGGGGTCGGGTTGCACCTCTTTAATAGCGCAGAGGCGGCCTGGCAGGCGTAAATCTTCAGCCCGATAAATGCTGCCCATGCCACCCTGACCAACCAGATTGGTTAGCTTGTAACGTTGGCGTAAAATAGTGTCGTTCTTTTCTGTTACCATCAGCCTGTACAACGGATACAAATTCGATGGTATTATACTGGTCTATGGTTGGATTGCGTATGACATGGTTCAGGGGAATTGATGGGAGAGAAATGTCAGAAGATGTCCTTTGCAGGAATTGAAAGAGGCTAAGACCATGAGTGAAAAACCGGTTTTGATCGCACGGGAGGGGCAACTGATTGGGCAGCGTTGGACAATTGACGCGGAGGAGTTTATTGTGGGGCGAGGGGCGGATTGCCAGCTGGTGTTACCGGAAAGGCAAGTTTCGCGGCACCACATCAAAATTTTGCACCAAAACGGCCGTTATGTTCTCCACGACCTGGGCAGCAAAAATGGTACGCATCTAAACGGCAACCCCATCACAGGAACGGCCGTTTTGCAGGATGGTGATGAAATCCAGATTGCTTTGTGCGTCAAACTCGTTTTTGTCGGCACCGATGCTACCCTGCCACTGACCTTTGAACCCGCCACCCAACAAGGCAATCTGAAAATTGACGAAGCCAAACGCGCCGTATTTATCAACAACAAAGAGCTAGACCCGCCCCTGTCGCTGGCTCAGTTTCGCCTGTTACAACTGCTGTATGAACGGGACGGCGAAGTGTGTACCCGTGACGAGGTGGTCAACGTGGTTTGGCCTGGCACCGAAGGGTTAGGTGTTTCCGAGCAGGCGATTGATGCACTGGTACGCCGTTTACGAGACCGACTGGCTGAGATTGATGGTTACAATTACATCGTCACTGTGCGGGGGCATGGGTTCCGTATTGATAACGATCCCCATTAAAAAGAGTCACCACCTGCGGCAAGATTTAAGGTTGTGGGTGGTCTCCCTCATTTTTGTTGTTATTTTAACAGGCTGTCAGACTGAGACGGTAACCCCCACCCTGGCGGCGATAGCGGTGTTGCCAACAGAAACGGCCGAAATCCCCGCCACCTTCACCCTCCAACCCACTGTAATGGTTTCCACCTTCACCCCGTTACCCCCCAGCGAACGGGGCGAAGCCGGAACCCCCACCCCCACCCTCCGACCCATTGCCAGTTACACCCCCACCACGCCCCCCCCCACCGCCACCCCTACTGCCACCCCCTTACCAGAAACGTGGCAAACTGTTACCCCGGTCATCAAACCACTTTACCAATACACCCTCAACGAAGTCATTCCCTATCAGGCTTTCCCCACTCCCGCCAACAACAATGGCTGGGGCATTCATTGGATGCCCACCGTGAGCCAGGATCGGGGGTCTATTGACCGATTTGTGCAGGAAGTGGTGAAAATGCACATTCGATGGGTGGTTTTTTTGAACCAGGCAGCCAACATTGGGGACAACGACTATTTGGTGGAACAACTGGTTGCCAATGGCATCATGCCTGTGATGCGCCTTTATAGCAGTGGGATTGTGCCGTATGATGGGGATGTAGGGGCGATGGTCAACCATTACCGGGCGAAGGGGGTGTATTATTACCAGATTTATAACGAGCCAAATGTGAACGACGAAAACCACCAAAGTTTTGCCAATCCCACCCTTTACGCAACCGCCTGGGCCGCTGCCGCCCGAAAAATTGTGGCTTATGGAGGTTTGCCAGGGATTGGGGCTTTTAGTCCTGGGGGGGCGTATGACCATTACGACTTTTTAGATCGGACTTTGCGGGCTATTGAGTATAACGGTGATGCCGCCCTGTTAAACCATGCCTGGTTATCGGTGCATAATTATCATGGATTACGGCCGTATGACGACCCGGAGGGTTTTTTCCTTTATCGCCATTACGATGCCATTGTGCAGAGCCATTTGGGGCGTTCCTTGCCCATGATTGGCACCGAAGGTGGCTCCTACAGCTCCGACCCACAGGTGGAAAAACAGTTCCTCACCTTTCAATATAGCTATATGCGCCAGCGTGAGCCTTATTTGTTGGCTTTTAGCTGGTGGTTGTTGGCAAACCGCGAAGGGGGTGGGCACGACGATACCTGGGAGTGGCAAGCCCTCTTTCGTCCTGGGTTTGTTCACCCGGCCGTAACGGACTTTTTTTATCAGAATAGTCGGTAAGTACTGATCGGCCGTTTGCAAAATTCACGAGTTTTATGCGTCCCCTTAAGGTTTCCTGACTACAATAAATTCTGATAAGCACAAACCGCACCATTACCAATGAACGTGGTACAATCGCACCATATTTTGTAAACTGCTTTGAACTATGGACAAACAACCTACCAACATCGAGCAAGCCCGCCTGGCTGCTCTGTATGAAGTTAGCTCTCGCCTGGGAACCAGTCTGGATTTAACCGAAGTGTTAAACCAGGTTATGGACTCCATCATCCAACTCACCGGGGCGGAGCGTGGTTATTTGATGTTAATCCAGGAAGAAACAAAAGAGTTAGAAACGGCCGCTGCCCGCAACTTTGACCAGCGCACCATAGATGGAGAATCTCGCCAGGTCAGCCGCACCGTCATTGAACAGGCCATTGCCACCGGCCAGGGCATCCTCACCAATAACGCCCAACAAGACGACCGATTTGCCGGGCAACAAAGTGTGGTTGGTTTCCAGCTTCGCTCCATTATGTGTACCCCCCTCAAGGCGCGAGGACGTATTTTGGGGGCTGTCTATGTGGACAATCGCCTCTTTTCCGGTGTTTTTAAGGAGCCAGACCTGGAACTGCTGGCGACCTTTGCCAATCAAGCCGCTATTGCCATCGAAAATGCCCGCCTGTTTACCCAGACAGACCAGGCATTGGCCCGCCGTGTGCAAGAGTTATCCCTGTTCCAACGGATTGACCAGGAGTTAAACAAATCGTTGGATTTGAACCGGGTACTCAGTTTGGTGTTGGATTGGGCTGTGCGGCTCACCAGTGCCAGTGGGGGGTGTATTGGCCTGGTGGTAGAACCGCAAGAGGCTGACCAGGAACGTTCTTTGCGATTGCAGGTGTATCGTGGTTCGATGGAAATGAGTGAACCTCGTGTGGTGACGGTGATCCACCCGGTTGTGGCGCAGGTTCTAAACGATGGGCACTCTGTGTTGACACGCCAGGTTACGGCCGAAGAAGCGATTGATGGTACCCCATCCGCCATTCAACTGGTGGTTCCTATTCGGCGCGATGGGTTAGTCACAGGTTTAATCTCGCTGGCAAGCCAACAACTGACTGACTTGCATGAAGAGGATGTGCAATTTGTGGAACGGCTGGCAGACAGAGCGGCCGTTGCCATCAAAAATGCCAGTTTGTATGAAGCCATTCACCAGGCCAACCAGGCCAAAATTGAATTTATTTCCGTTGTTACCCATGAATTGCGGCTGCCGATGACCTCTATCAAGGGGTATACCGACTTATTGGTTAGCGGCATGACTGGGCCACTCAACGACCAACAACAGCAATTTCTCCAGGTGGTGCGCCGCAACCTGGAACGGATGGCGGATTTAGTCCGCGACCTTTCGGAGATTAACCGGATTGAAAGCGGCCGTATGAAGTTTGAAGTGCAAACCTTCTCGATGGCTGATGTCGTTGAGGAGGTGACGGATACGTTGCGCGAGGTGATTGCGGCCAAAAAACAAACCTTAACAACGACTGTGCCGCCCGACCTACCCCTTGTTTTTGCCGATCCCAAACGGGTGGGGCAGGTTTTGACCAATTTGTTGAGTAATGCCTACAAATACACGCCGGAAAATCGGCCGATTTCTGTACATGTCACCCACGATGACCAATTTGTTTCTATTTCGGTGGTGGATCAGGGCATTGGTATTTCTGAGGAGAATCAACAAAAGTTGTTTACCCAGTTTTTCCGCGCTGAGGATAAAGCAGTGCGGGAACAGGCGGGTTGGGGGTTAGGGTTGTCTATTGTGAAGAAGATGGTGGAAGCCCAGGGGGGAGAAATTACCTTCCACAGTGTGTTTGGCGAGGGTAGCACCTTTACTTTTACGGTGCCTTTGGCAAACAGTAGATAATAATTGGTTCTTTGGGAGATCAGGGGGTTGACAACCAATGAAATGTGAAACGTAAAACGTGACCAGAGAAATTTCATGTTTCACGGCAAACCCCACAAAACCCGAAAGACCCTAATAATTTACACATATGTCTGGAATCAGGAGACGTGACGATGAAGGACGAACCAGTTTTAGGGCTAAAGTTATTGCTGAGTTACGATGTGAACGGTGAGAGTATTCAGGAGTATTACCAGTTTGTCATGGGGCGGTATTTGCCTGCGATGCAATCTATGGGGTTGCAGATGACAGAGGCGTGGCATACGGCGTATGGGGATTTGCCCAATCGGCTGATCGGGTTTGTGACACAAGATCACGAGACGATGATGAATGTGTTAAAGAGTGATGATTGGGATACCCTGAATACTCAACTATTGGAATTTGTCAGTGATTTTAGTTTTAAGGTGATTCCTTATCGAGGTGGTTTTCAAATATAGCCGGAACGATTCTGCACCAGTTGGCGTTTGGAAGGTGAAACGGCGCAAAACCTTCTAAATTCGGCCGTTGATAGGAGTTGTTCTGATGATGAAATTAACAAAAGCTGTTTGGTTGATTGGTCTGTTTATTCTTTTGCTGGTCGGGTGTTTACCGGCTGTTGAGCCACCGGCCGATGAACCCGCAACCCCGACCATAGACCCTGATGAGCCAGTGAGTTCTGACGACCCAACCCCAACGATGGAACCAACCCCGGCCGGGGTGATAACAGGTCTGGCGATGGTAGACCAGATTGAGATTTTGACGCTGGAGTCGTTTCCGGTGCAAATTCATGTGCGGGTAATGGGCAGTTTGCCCGATGGTTGTACGTCGGTAGGGGCGGTTCATAACACCTTGACAGAGCAAACATTTCGGGTGGAGGTGCAAACCACCCGCCCCGCCGACCGGATGTGTACCCAACAGATCGTGCCGTTTGAGCAAACTGTCCCGTTGGATGTGGCGGGGCTGGCGGCTGGTACGTATACGGTGGATGTGAATGGGGTGACGGGGACATTTACGTTGAGCATGGATAATTGATGGGCAGGGGACGTGAAGTGGGA
>CAZPEJ010000260.1:0-7164 GCA_964585465.1 uncultured Ardenticatenaceae bacterium | reverse complement strand
TGGTGCGCGCCGCCGGGGGGGGCAACGGCCGTTGTCTGACCTGTCATTGCCAACCGTTGTAAATCGTTGATCAGTTCAGCCACCTGCTGGGGGGTAGCGGCCGGGTCGCCATATCCTGTCAGGTTATCATTTTCCGGCAGCAGCACCACCCCACCCACGCGATAATTTAACACCAGGTCAGCAATGTCGCTCTCCTGAATGGCACTATCTCCTTCAAATGTCACCAGGAACAGTTGACCCACCCGTTCTGGCACGCTCATCTGGGCCAGCAAGGCAGCAGCCTCGGCCGTTGTATCTTGTGCAGAAATAACTGGCCTGGGCACCCATGCAGAAAGCAGCCACAGGGCCACCAGCCCTATGCGCCAAATCTTCTTCTTCATCTCCGCCGCTGATTATAGCCCACATTGCCTCACGAAACACCTGTGTTACAATGAACCGCTTTTTTGACCCTTAGGAACGTGGATTAAATAACTTATAAGAGATTGGAGATTAGAGATTGGTTCAATCTCTAATCTCCAATCTCTTTACATACGGAATCCGCAACAGGCCAAATGTTATGTCTGATAACTCACGAAATTTGTTAGCCATTGTTATGTTAATTTTGCTATCTGCCACCGCCTTTGCGGCCGGGTATTTCACCAACGACTTTATCGAGTTACAAACGGGTGGCACGCTGGTGCGTGAACCAGAGGAGTTTGATCTCTTCTGGGAGGCGTGGGGGCATATTCAAGGCAGTTTTATTGGCGAACTGCCAACCCAACAAACGTTGACCTATGGAGCTATTCGCGGGGCTATGTCCCAGTTAAACGACCCTTACACGGTTTTTATTGAACCTCCCGCCCGCGAGGAAGAGCGGGAAACACTCCAGGGCACTTTTGGCGGCATCGGGGCCAATTTGTCCCGCCCTGAAGAGGGGGGGCCAATTGTGCTGGAGCCAATCCCTGGCAATCCGGCGGCCGTTGCGGGCATTTTGTCTGGGGATGTGTTGCTCAAGATAGATGGGGTGGAAATAACGGCCGATATGACTGTGCAACAAGTCGCTGACATGATTCGAGGCGAAAAAAGTACCACCGTCACCCTCACCGTTGTCCACTCTGGCGAAACAACCCCGGTAGACATCACCATCGAACGGGCCGATATTCTTATTCCGTCCGTTGCCTACCGCCTCCTGAACGAAGATAACACCATTGGATACATCCAACTTACCCGCTTCAGCGGCGAAAGCAGCAACGAAATTGCCACCGCCATTGCTGCTTTGCAGGAGCAGGGAGCGGAAAAATATATTTTGGATTTGCGCGGTAATGGGGGTGGGTTGTTAGATGCGGCCGTTGAGGTGGCAGACCATTTTCTGGATGCCGGGACGATTCTGTCGCAACAAAGCAAAGCAGAAAGTGATAATCGGGAGTATACGGCCGATACAGACATTTTGCTGGCGATGGATGTGCCGCTGGTGTTATTGGTGGATGGGGGAACAGCCAGCGCATCGGAAATTGTAGCCGGGGCCTTGCAAGACCAGGAACGTGCCCCCCTGGTGGGCAGCAGCCACACCTTTGGCAAAGGGTCGGTACAATTAGTGTTTGATTTGAGCGACGGCTCATCCGTGCATGTCACCTCAGCACGGTGGTACACTCCCGACGGTCATCAAATTGACCAGTCTGGGCTGCAACCTGACTTTTTGGTGGAAGTGACGCAGGAAGATTTGGATAACGGCCGGGATGTGGTCTTAAATCAAGCGATTACTTATTTGCAGAATGGCAGTTAGAAAAGCGTCTAACTGTTCAACCTCTCTGGAATTTAACCGTAAAGAACACAAAGGTCTCCTCTTTTCTTTGCGCTCTTTGTGGTGAATCATTACAAAAGCGTTCAAAAATAGAAACTGAGTTTTTCAGAAAAACTTAGTTTCGATTGTAAAAGGATCATGTAAAACAATGGGCGAATCTATGAATCGAACCAGGTGGGTGATTGGTGGGGTTTTGGCGGTATTGTTGTGTCTATTTGCTGGTTTTGTGGGGTTTGTGATCGGCCGTTCCTCTGCCACCCCAGAAGTGATGACCGAAACCATTACCGAAACGGTGATGCAGGAAGTGACCCGCGAGGTAGAGATGCCTGTCACTGTCATCGTGCCAGCCACCCCAGGGGCAGAAGCCGCCGCAGAAACCGGGGTCAGTGAACCAGCCGCCCCTACCCCCCAACCCACCGACGAAACCGTTACCCCATTTGACGCGGAAAACAGCGATTTTGCCCTGTTTTATGAAGCGTGGGACATCGTAGAGCGGGAATTTGACGGGGAACTGCCAGATAATGAGACGTTATTATATTCGGCCGTTGCCGGTTCTTTGGAAACGTTGGGCGACGAATACACCCGTTTCATCCCTCCCGACATCGCCGCCCGCCTGCGGGAAGACCTGGGGGGGTCAGTTGAAGGGATTGGGGCTTTTGTGCGTGAAAATGATGAAGGGCTAGTGGAAATTGTCCGACCCATAGACGGCCAACCAGCTGATCTGGCCGGGTTAAAACCAGGGGATGTTATCATCGGCGTAGATGGCGAGTCGGTGGTGGGGCAAAGCCTGGATGAAGTGATTTTGAAGGTGCGCGGCCCAAGAGATACCCAGGTCACATTATCCATCGAACGGGCTGGGGAAACAGAGCCGTTGGAATTTACCATCACCCGCACCCGTTTTGAAATTCCCATTATTGAGTCGGAGATGTTGCCAGAGAACATCGCTTATGTGCGCCTGAGCGAGTTTAACCGGAATGCGGAAGAAAAAACGCTGGAAGCTCTCACCAGTTTGCTGGCACAAAACCCGCAAGGTATTATTTTTGACCTGCGCGACAACCCTGGTGGGTTTCTGGATCAATCTATTGCCGTTGCCGACATCTTTTTGGGGCAAAGCACAGTGTTGTTTGAACGGAATAACCAGGGGCTAGACCAGACTTTTACCGCCGATGATGGGGATATTGGCGAAACATTGCCGATGGTCGTGTTGGTAAATGCGGGTAGTGCCAGTGCTGCGGAAATTGTGGCCGGGGCGATTCAGGATAACGGCCGTGCAGTTTTGATTGGTGAAGTTACTTTCGGTAAAGGATCCGTGCAGCAAATTCACACCCTGTCCGATGGCTCCGAACTACGCGTCACCATTGCCCGGTGGTACACCCCCAGCAATCACTCTATCAGTGGCGAAGGCATAACCCCCGACATTGAAGTGCCCTCACCAGAAGATTTGGGTGGCGAAAACGATACCCAACTGCAACGAGCCATTGAGTATATTTTGAATGGGGAGTAGGAGAGAACTGAGATTGGAGATTGGAGATTGGTTCAATCTCCAATCTCCAATCTCTAATCTCTTGTAGATTATTTCATCCACATTCCTTCGTGATCTAAAACTGTTAAAACGGTACTACCAGGTTTTTTACTTAAAAATGCAAAAGAGTGAAGGATTCAAAATCGTCTCCAATAACAAACGAGCCACGTTTGATTATGAGTTATTGGAAAAATTTGAAGCAGGAGTGGTGCTGCAAGGAACGGAAATTAAATCTATCCGTGCCGGGCAGGTAAGTTTGCTGCGGAGTTTTGTGCAGGCGCGGGATGGGGAACTGTGGCTGGTGGAGGCACACATTGCCCAATATGTGCAGGGGAACCGGGATAACCACGAACCCACTCGGCCGCGTAAGCTGTTGTTACATCGGCGAGAAATTAACAAAATCCTGGATAAATTGGCACAAAAAGGGTTGACGGTGGTGCCGACCAAGATGTATTTGAAAAACGGCCGTGCCAAGCTGGAAATTGCTCTGGCGCGAGGGAAAGCCCAGTTTGATAAACGAGCCGTCATTGCTGAACGAGACTCCAAACGGCAGATTGAACGAGCGTTGCGGGAAAAATATCGGTAATGTTACCTTTTCTAAATTGGAAACAAGTTTGTCGTAACGACTTTAATTGTCCAGACTGCTAAAGCAATTACGACAAACAAATGTCCAAAGTTATTGATAAACAAACCCTAAGCCTCGGAATATAACTCTATGGTACTCCCCATGGGATCCATCAAAAAATGGGATAAGTGTTGGTCTGGAACACCTCGTGGTTCCTGGTCAAACATCTTCACATCTCTCGCTCTAGCACGCTCAACCACGCTCTGAAAATCATCCAACGACACCTGTAACACCATAGACAAAATTTCGCCTGTTCCCTCAATCCATCCAGGTTGACGCGCCCATACCTTCTCGATGGGCAGTGGTTGAGAACTACGCATAAAAACAAGTTGGAGGCCATTTACATCATAGGTTAACCAGCCATATTTGTCATCGTCCAGAAAATATGTCTCAGTAAGGCCAAGCACGTCGGAGTAAAATTCACGCATTTTGTTTACGTCGTTGCACCATTGAAAAATAGTTTGGATTTTGGGTTTCATATTCATCTCCGTTTTTTATCTCAAACCCCATCTCCTGCCCGCCGCACCATGTATGGTTCTTCGGGTTGCCACAGGGAGAAGGCCCCGCCGCTCAACAACATGATGCAGATGATACAGGTGAGTACCAGGCTGTTTTGCCAGGTGGCTCCAGCAATTAACATGTGAAACCCCACCGGAAAAACAAGCAAAAAAGCAAATAAACGGCCGATCACCCCCAGCAAAACGGCCGTTCCCGCCACCCAACCCACTCCCACAATCCCCGCCGCCAGCCCCGCCGCCAGTGGCAACTGCCAGGTGGTAAACAACATTGGTAGCCGGGGAGTTAATGCCAGCAGCAAAGCTGGTAACAACACCCCCACCCCCAGGCGTAAAAACGGTGGCAGGTATCGGGTGGTGAGAATAAATAAGGTGCGTTGGGTAGATTGGTAAACGGCCGAATTCGGCCGTAACCACCCAATCACCACCAGCCAGTCGCGCAAAAAACCCAGTGCCGTGGGAATGGCAAACAGTGTACCAGCAATGGTCGCGGCCACCGGTGGCACAATCGGCCACAACACGGCACTCATAAACCCCATCTGGAACCCGGCAAAGATGCGCCGATGGACGCTGGGACTCATCTCGTAAACAGGCAAACCGCGCCGTTTGCGCCACGCCAACCCGGCCACAAACAGATAACGCGCCAACCCCAACCCCAGATACCACCAGGGCAACTGCCCATACCACACCGCCAACAGGCTCACCACCACCATCCCCAGGCCATCAAACTCCATATCCAGCCGCGCCCCCAACAAGGTGACGTGATGGGTGATACGCGCCACATACCCATCCAGGTAATCGGCGATGTCGGCGATAGTGTATAACAAAACAGGCACCCAGGCTAAGGCTCCTTCCGGCCAGGGAGCCAACAAAAACCCGGCCAACAAACCAACGGCCAACCCCCGCAGCAAGGTTAACTGATTTCCCCAACCTAGCGCAGGCAGTAACTCCCTCTCGCCGGCGCGGTGGTTGAGGGGAAGCCCCTGCCACAACACCCCCAGGCCATAGAGCAGAGGAAACAAAGCCACTACTGCCCATTGGGTGGCCCAGTCCGGCCAGACTGGTTTGAGCCAGGCGTAAAACATCAACCAGATTAACAGCCAAACGGCCGAAACCTGTCGCCACCGTCGCTGAAGACAAAACAATGTTTCTGTTTGCATCCCTTTATTTTCCCCCACTTGTGACAGTTAGCCAGTTGCACAGTGATAAAAATCACTGGAAAGGGAAACAGGAGACAGATACGCTTTAGGGAGAAACAAACAATGGACATTAACACATCTGCCGACTGTCCACTGTTCACTGTCCACTGTTCACTGTTCACTATTTACTGTTCACTGTTCACTGTTCACTATTCACTGTTCACTATTCACTGCTTACTACCAACCGCGCCCGGCCGGGCTGCACAACGTGGAGGATGGTTCATGAATGCTTCAGTAACATGGCAAAATGGGATGTATTTGACGGGAACGGCCGATTCTGGCTCACTGGTTCATTTAGATGCTGACCCAGGGGTGGGTGGGCAAGATAAAGGGTTTCGCCCGATGGAGCTGTTGTTGCTGGGCCTGGCAAGCTGCGCGGCAATGGATGTGTTGTCTATTTTGCAGAAGAAAAAACAGACGATCAGCGGGTTCCGTGTCAACGTTCACGGCAGACAAGCCGAAGGTTTTCCAAAAGTTTTTACGGAAATTGCAGTAGACTATATCATTCGTGGTAAAAATGTGGACAAAACGGCCGTTGAACGCTCCATCGAACTCACCGTCACCCGCTACTGCCCGGCCCAGGCCATGTTAGAAAAGGCCGCCACCATTCACCACACCTATCGCATCGAAGAAGATTAAAAGATATGTTGTGTTAATAGCTTTTAGCTATCAGCTATCAGCTTTTAGCTATCAGCTATCAGCTTCCCTGCTGACGGCTGACAGCTATCAGCTGACAGCTATCAGTTTCAGCTTTCCCTGCTGACGGCTGACAGCTAACGGCTGACAGCTATCAGCTGACAGCTAACAAAGGTGTTCTATGTTCAATTCAATTCTTGTTCCACTTGACGGCTCCAAACTGGCTGAAAGTGCAGTTCCCACCGCGTTGCAACTGGCTTCACGTTTCGATGGAGAAGTAACCTTGTTGCGCGTGGTGCAACCACCCCACCTCATGCTTACCAACGCCACCGGCATGGTTTATGCCGAACTTTTTGCCACCTTGCGCGATCAGGCAATGGAAGAAGCCGCTACCTACCTGAAAGGGTTTCAAGGTTCGCTGCAACAACAGGGTTACAACGTCCGCACCCGCATTGTAGAAGGGGAACCCGTTGCCGAAGCCATTCTGGATTCTATGGTAGCTACCCATACCAATATCGTTGTCATGAGTACACACGGGCGAGGCGGCCTGAGCCGGTGGGTATTTGGCAGTGTCGCCGACAAAATTTTGCAACACGCCACCGTGCCTATCTTGCTCATTCGTGCCAAAGATGACGGGATGGATTGGCAAATGGCGGGGAAAATGGGCTAAGGGTATAATCGGCCGTTTCTAAAAATCTGGGTTCTTTGGGAACCAATGGAAACGTAAAACGTGAAACGTGAAATTTCTCTGGTCACGTTTTATGTTTTACGGCAAACCCTACAAAATCCGAAAGACCCAAAATCTGGAGTAACGACACCTCCCCTATTAATATTGAGATACCCTTTATGAAAAAACCGATAGCGTTACAGTTGTATACGTTGCGCGA
>CAZPEJ010000259.1:0-7208 GCA_964585465.1 uncultured Ardenticatenaceae bacterium | reverse complement strand
AACGGCAAAATTTTCCTGCACGGGAAAGATGTGTCTAACCTGCCGCCGTATGAGCGAGATGTCAACACGGTGTTTCAGGATTATGCCTTGTTCCCCCACATGACCGTTGCCGACAACATTGGGTATGGGTTGATGATTAAAAAAGTGCCCAAACTGGAACGGCTCAAACGGGTAGAAGAGACGCTGGCGTTGGTGCGGTTGCCTGGGCTGGGGGGGCGCAAACCCTCCCAACTTTCTGGCGGGCAAAAACAGCGAGTAGCGTTGGCTCGCGCCCTCATCAATCACCCACGAGTGCTGCTATTAGATGAGCCGTTGGGGGCGTTGGACTTAAAGCTGCGTCAGCAAATGCAGATTGAGTTAAAAAATATCCAACAACAGGTGGGTATTACGTTTATTTATGTGACACATGACCAGGAGGAGGCGTTGACGATGAGTGACCGCCTGGCGGTGTTTAATCAGGGCAAGGTTGAACAGGTTGGGCCACCGGCTGAGATTTATGAACATCCGGCTACGCCGTTTGTGGCGCAATTTGTGGGGGTGTCGAATGTGGTAACGGCCGAAATTGCTGACCATCTTATTGGCGAAAAGGTTGCTTTTTCGGTGCGCCCGGAGAAGATTCGGCTGGTTGACGCAACGGCCGATGTGCCAGCCCATTTGTGTCGGGCCAAGGGTCTGGTGCGGGATGTGGTCTACCTGGGTGTGTATACCCGTTATATCGTGGAACTGGCTGGTGGTGGGGAGTTGATGGCGGTGCAACAAAATGTGGATGAAACGGCCGTTGACGTGCGTGCTATCCAGGGGCAACAGGTACAACTATACTGGAGTCCTGATCATAACCAAAAAATGAAACAGGGAGGATAAACTTTTGACAGCCATGCCACCTTCCCCAAATTATACCACCAGCCAGCAACTTTCCACTTACCTCTACCAACGGCCGAAAACAACCCTGTCTTTGTTGCTTGGCCCGCCCATGTTTTGGATGGTAGTGGTGTATCTGGGAGCGTTATCTGCCCTGTTGTTGCAAAGTTTTTTCCGGCTAGATGGGTTTACGGGCCAAATTGTACGCGACTTTAACCTGGACAATTATGCGGCCCTGTTTGACCCGGCCAATGTAGATATTGTTCAACGCACAGCCAGCATGGCAGCGGCCGTTACCCTGGCCTCTGCCCTCATTGCTTTCCCCCTCTCTTACTACACCGTCTGGCACGCTTCGCGCCGCTTAAAACCCATTTTGTATCTGGCGGTCATTTTGCCATTGTGGTCAAGTTATCTGGTGCGGGTTTATGCCTGGCGGCTCATCTTGGCAAAAGAAGGCATTATTAGCTGGTTTTTTGCCCAATTAGGGTTGTCGGGGTTGTTAGATGCCATCTTGCAAATCCCCGGCATTGGCGGGCCATCGCTCACCATTTCGCCGTTGGGTATGTTTATCGTTTTTGTCTATATCTGGCTACCCTACATGATTATCCCTATTCAAACAGCTTTGGAACGGGTGCCTAAATCGCTCATCGAAGCCTCTGGAGATTTGGGGGCGCGGCCGGGGATCACTTTTTGGTACGTCACCCTGCCGTTGGCTTTTCCAGGTGTGGTAGCAGGTTCTATTTTCACGTTTTCCCTCACGTTAGGTGATTTTATTGTCCCATCGGTGATGGGTAACTCTAGCTTTTTTATCGGTCAGGCAGTGTTATCTCATCAGGGAACATCGGGCAATGTCCCATTAGCGGCCGCTTTTACGATGGTACCGATTGTGATTATGGGCATCTACCTGCTCATCGCCCGCAAACTAGGGGCTTTTGATGCGTTGTAACCATGAACGGCCTAAATTACGATGAACTCATTTCAGCCGCCCGGAAGTTTTGTGAACGAGGACACAGCTATCCTAAACTGTTTGGTGTGACAGATGGCAAAGCAGTGGGTACGTTTATTGAACATGAGTTTCAGCTATATTTGGCAACCTTGTACGAGGTGCAAACAGGTAATTCGGCTTTAGGATTAGATTTACCTTCTTTAGAAACAGATATTAAGGTGACATCTGTTCGCCAACCTCAATCATCCTGCCCATTTCGCTCTGCACGGCAAAAAGTATATGGCCTGGGGTACAACCTGCTTCTGTTTGTATATGACAAAGAAGATAATCCGGCACAAAAAACGGCCGATTTAACCTTTACACACGTTTCTTTTATTGACAAAACCAGAACGGCCGATTATCAAACCTCACGAGGCATCCTAGAAATTTTGCAACGCGATGGCAACCGGGAGGATATTTTGGCCTTTTTGACAGATCGAAACCTGCCGGGTGACGAAATCGTATTAAATAACCTGGTTGACGACATCTTGCAATCACCACCCATTTTAGGGTATTTAACTATCTCTAATGCGTTGCAGTGGCGATTGCAATACGGCCGAATTGTCAACTTAAAAGAGCCAATAGCAGGGGTCATCAAAATCGTATGAAGCCCAAAAGCCGGGAATGGGGGGATTTCCAAACACCTCCTGACTTAGCCAATAGAATTTGTCGTTATCTGGCAGCCCAGGGAGTTACACCCGATGTTATTCTGGAGCCTACTTGTGGCATTGGCAACTTCATTGTGGCCGCATTGGCTACCTTTCCCCAGATCAAAATGGTGTATGGCGTTGAAATTCAAGCCGGGTATGTAGAACAAACAGAAAGGCAGGTGAGGGTGAACGGGGAAAACGGCCGTTTTTTTGCCCTCCACCAAGATAACATCTTCACCCACACTTTCTCGCCTGTGTTACAAGAAGCCAATCACCTGCTTATTCTAGGCAATTTACCCTGGGTCACAAATGCTGAACTGGGGGCCCTAAACTCCCACAATTTGCCCCGCAAAAGTAATTTAAAGACCCTGAGCGGGTTAGATGCCCTTACGGGAAAAAGCAATTTTGACATCAGCGAATACATCTTGATTCATTTATTAGACCAATTTGCCCATCGCCCAGGCACCGTTGCCATGTTGTGCAAAACCACAACTGCCAGAAATATCGTGCAGTTTTTACCACAAAAACAGTACCCCATCTCGAAACTACAGTTGCTCAGGATAGATGCCGGGGCAGAGTTTGGTGCGTCGGTTGAGGCGTGTTTATTTGTCTTAACAACGGGTGCCTCTAAAATGGAGACAAGCTGCCAGGTGGCAACCTTAAATAATCCACACCAACTTCAGCAAACGTTTGGGTGGGTAGGCCCCCACTTTGTTGCCAACGTGCAAACTTATGAGGAAAACAAAACCCTGGAAGGCAAATCACCTCTAGTATGGCGACAAGGAATCAAACATGATTGTGCGCCTGTTATGGAATTGGAGGTCATCGGGGATACGTGGTTAAATGGCAAAGCAGAAGTAGTGGATGTAGAAAACAGCCACGTCTACTGGTTGCTAAAAGGTTCTGATCTGAAAACGTTTGAAGCGGCCCAACCGCGTAAAAAAGTCATTGTTACTCAGCGATACCCCGGAGAAAACACACTGGGTTTACAAACGGCCGTTCCGCAACTCTGGCACTACCTGACCACCCATAAATCCTATTTCGACAAACGCAAGTCAACTGTTTACCAGCAAAAACCTTCTTTTGCCATGTTTGGCATTGGCAATTACTCCTTCAAACCTTACAAAGTTGCCATTGCTGGTTTTTCCAAATCACCCGTTTTTTCTCTTGTCTGCCCCATTGAAGACCGACCTGTTATGTTGGATGATACGTGTTACTTTTTGGGGTTCGATAGTTACACCGATGCCCTGCTAACAGTTTCCTGGTTAAACAGTTCCCCGGTACAAACCTTTTTGCGCTCATTGGTGTTTACGGATGCAAAACGGCCGATTACCAAAGAAATTCTCATGCGAATCAATGGGACACAACTCATTGCTCAACTCACCCTGGAAACGCTCCATGATGTTTGGGACACAGTTGGTTATACGCCACAACAGCCTATCACTGAAATTGACCTGCATGGTTATCAACAAAACATCTTACAAACAAACGGTTGGCAAAATTTATCGTTAATCAAATGAACCGCGAAAAATCTTCTCCTCTCCTTACCCTGGCCGCCATAGGCGCATTGTTGTTTCTGCATGTGCCCGTGCTGATTATTGCCCTCTATGCCTTCACCACCGACGAAGGAGCCTTTACATTCCCTCTACCAGGGCTGACAACCAAATGGTTTGCGGTGGCCTGGGGACGGGTGGATTTTTGGGCAGCTCTTAAATTGTCGTTGCAGGTGGCGGCTTCTTCCACGTTGTTCGCTTTAATTTTGGGGACTCTGGCGGCAGCGGCCGTTTATCGCAGCCAATTTTTTGGCCGGGAAGCGGTCTCTTTTCTGCTGGTGTTGCCCATCGCCCTGCCGGGAATTGTGACCGGCATTGCTCTACGTTCGGCAATCGGCCTGGCAGATGTGGATTTTTCTTTCTGGACGATTGTGGTGGGGCATGTGACGTTTTGTATTGTCACTGTTTACAACAATGTATTGGCCCGCTTCCGCCGCACAGCCTGGTCGTTGGTGGAAGCCTCGATGGATTTGGGAGCTAACGGGTTTGAGACATTTCGTTATGTCATTTTGCCCAACATTGCTACTTCGCTGCTGGCGGGGGGCATGTTGGCTTTTTCCCTGTCGTTTGATGAGGTGATTGTGACCACGTTTACGGCCGGGCAGCAAGCCACGCTGCCTATCTGGATTTTGAGCCAGCTGACACGCCCACGCGACCGGCCTGTGACCAATGTGGTGGCGTTGTTTGTGATTCTGTTAACGGCCGTTCCCATTTTGCTGGCTTTCCGTCTCACCCAGGAGAGCGCAGACACAGCCGGAACTCGTGAAGCGTGATTGTCTCACGCCTCACGTCTCACCTCCCCTTACTCCCCAACCGATTTTTTATCTTCAACGCCCAATAACTTGCTAATACGTGGGGCGAAAATTGCTGCCACCATCAATAAAACAAAAAGCGCAAAAATCAAAATTCCTTCTGGGTTCATGGTATCTCCTTTGATTAAGTAGTCAGGTATCAGCTATCAGCCGTCAGCTGCTAGCCTGGTGGGTAATGGTTGAGTGCTTCGTTTCTTAAAACGGCCGAAATTGTGCCCACATCTGGCCCTAAATGCAAGCGGTAAGCGGGAGCAGCTTCTACCAATTGGCGCAAAATAGCCAGGTGAGCCGGAATCATGGGTTTGTCCCATTGCTCAATGGCGTGGGGCAGTAAACAGGTTAACGCAATGGCCGGAGTCAGCGGTTCTAACCAGTGGTCAAGGCGATTTTCAATTTGTGGGAAACAAATGGCCGCGATAGGAGCCTCATCCAACCACACATCCGACCATACCGCCTCGGCCGGAAGGGTTAATTTGGCCCGGCCGCCCAGGGTGGACAGTTGGTCAACCAGGTGAGCAGTGGCCGGGAACCGGGCAAAAGTGTCGGGGTAGGCGGCTAATACCCCAGGGTAAGTGGCAATTCGGCCGTTTTTGCCCACCACTGGCGAATCGTTGGAGAGCAGTTTCCAGCCATCATTAAGCAAAGCCATGCCGGTCGTGGTTTTGCCTGCGCCAATCCCCCCGGCTAACAAGAGGGAACGGCCGTTCCAGGCAGCCGCAAAGGCATGGATGAGAAACAACCCTTTGCGTCGTAAATGGGGCGAGAGAGCAATGGCAATTAAATCCTCCAACACCCCATACGTCTCCAAAGCCGCCGTTACCACCCGGCCTTCCGTTGTCCCATCCTGCAAATCCAGGTGTAGCTGCCCAAACTGGGGAAAGTGAGCCACCACGTCATTGCCTTTGACATAGTAGTGCAACAACTCCCCCTGACGAAAATCTGGTGGGCGCGGGGGCGGGGCAGGAACGGCCGTTACCACATTCAAACGGCAACGAATATCAGGAAACGCCAAACCAACCGGCAACGAAGCAAAAGAACGCTCCCAACTCTGCTGCAAACTTGCATTGTTGCTCAGACCTTCGATAATTAGACCGTGAAAATTCCAACGCATAAAAGTTTTTGGAGATATATTCACAGTGACAACCAATGAAACGTGAAACGTAAAACGTGACCAGAGAAATTTCACGTTTCACGTTTTACGTTTCACGACAAACCTCACAAAATCCGAAAGACCCACAATAAAAATTGGTATCTCCAAGTATAAAGGAGTGACATTTGGACGCAAATACAATTTTACGCCGGGCAGAAGGAGTAGCTTTTGAAGTCGTCGCCGATGAAGCCATCTTGATTCGGCTGGATACTGGCACTTACTTTTCCATGAACAAAATAGGCACACAGTTTTGGCAAATGTTAGACGGCAAACAAAGTGTTGCCCAACACGCCAATACCCTGGCTGCCAAATACCAGGTCGAACCCTCCATGGTGGTAGCTGACTTGTTGGAAATTGCCAATGAAATGGCCGGAGAGAAGTTAGTAAACAGTAAACAGTAAACGGTAAACAGTAAACAGACTGCCACTGTCCACTGTCCACTGTCCACTGTCCACTGTTTACTGTCCACTGCTCACTGTTCACTGTCCCCCATCCCATGTCCACTCGTCTTCGCCACCTCTGGTTAGCCCTGGCTGTGTTGCCGGGGTTACTGGGTAACCGGGAACAACGGCAGGTTTTAGCCGCCATGCGTGTCTTTTGTCGCCAATTGCCAGAGGTGTTAAAACGGCCGTTACCCGATGCCCTCCGCAAAATAACCCCACATGCCACAAAACGGCCGAATCTACCCTTTCACACCCTGCGCCAACTGGCAGATGTAGCCGCCCTGTTAGAACGGCAATCCCCTTTGGGGTTATGCCTGCGCCGTTCTTTGACCCGTTTCCACTTTTTATACCCCCAGTTGCCGCTACAGGTACAATTTGGGGCCAAACTCCTGGGGCAACCTTCCCCAGCCCCCCGCAAAATCACCGGGCACGCCTGGTTGACCTTAAACGGGGCCGCCTATTTTGAGGCAGAAGAAAATTGGCGTGATTTTACCGTTATGTTTACCTGGCCGGAAAAAGATGAGTTGTCATAAACCTTATGTGTGGCATTAGCGGCATTTTAACCCCAGAATCAGAAAAACCCCGCCTGCAAACAGCCATCAATTTGCTGGCGCATCGCGGCCCGGATGATACAGGCGTGTATTGGGGCAATGGGGTGGGGTTGGCGGCGCGACGATTGAGCATCATTGATGTGGCTGGGGGGCACCAACCCTTGTGCAATGAAGATGGCACCATCTGGATTGCCTACAACGGCGAG
>CAZPEJ010000258.1:0-7223 GCA_964585465.1 uncultured Ardenticatenaceae bacterium | reverse complement strand
ACTGCTCACCGTTCACTGCTCACCGTTCACTGTTCACTGTTTACTGTTCACTGTCTACTGTTCACTGTTCACCGTTCACTGTTCACCGTTCACTGTTCTATGTTGCGTTACCTTTATCTCTTTTTATTGGTGTGTCTGCTGCTGGGATTCGGCCGTTCTGCGGAAAATGTAGTGGCTCAAGACCCGGCCGGGGAAATTATCCAACTGGTCAACCAGGTGCGGGCAAATTATGGCCTGCCTCCCTACCAATATAACGGCACCTTAGCCATTGCCGCGCAAAACCACGCCAACTGGATGGCCTTCACAGGCACTTACAGCCACGTCCAGACAGATGGCTCCACCCCTCAAAGTCGGGCCAATGCGGCGGGTTATGGTGGGTATGTGTCGGAAAATATCGTAGGCGGCACAAACCTGACTCCCTCGCAGGGTGTGACCTGGTGGACAAACAGCGCGGTACATTTTAACACGATGGTATCTAACCGATACACAGAGATTGGCATTGGTTACGCCATCGGTTACGAGCAAAATTTTTATGTTCTGGTGGTGGGCAACCCTTCTGGCGGCCCGCCTGCCGTCGCAGCCAATAACGGCAACAACACCCAACCCGATGCAGTAGCCATGGTGGCTCCTATTGTGTTGGCTTCTCCCGGCGCAGATGGTTCGATTGTGCATCAAGTGGGGCCAGGGCAAACTATTTGGGCGATTGCGGCCCGGTATGAAGTGCCATTGACGGATATTTTTCTATTTAACAACCTGACTGAAGGTTCGGTGCTGCAACCGGGGCAGTCGTTAATCATCCGGCTGGCTGATGGTGCCGCCCCACCTCCCACACCCACCCCGCCCGCCACCCATCAAGTGCGCGAGGGGGATACGTTGTGGACAATTGCGGTGTGGCACAAGGTCGAACTGGCGGATTTGTTGTGGCTCAACCAGTTGCCAGCAGAGGCGGTGTTGCAGCCAGGGCAAGAAATTATTTTGCGTTTGTTGCCTGGGCAGGCTCCACCCCCCACCGCCACGCCGCAACTGACTCATAGGGTGCAGAGTGGGGAGAATTTGTGGACGGTAGCGGCCGTTCACGGGTTATCGTTGGAGCAGTTGTTGGTTTATAACCCTGACCTGACGGCCGATTCTGTTTTGCACATTGGGGATGAGATTCGGGTGGTGCCAGAACTGCCCACCGCGATGCCCACAACGGCCGTTTCTGCCACACCCACCGCTACTTCCATCAGCCCGCCTGCCCTGGCCGCCGCCATCACCCCCATTCCACCCACTGCCCCCCTCGCCAGCGTAGCAAACCCCCTGCCGACATCAACAGCTATCACAACGGCCGTTTTGTTGACCCGTGTGCATACAACGGCCGTTGCCACAAACAGCCTGGGTAACACTGTTTTTAGAGGAACGGTGTGGTTGGGTTTTGGGTTGGTTGCCCTGGCAGTCGTGGTGGTTTGGGTATTGCGGGAAACAAAGTGGTAATTGTTAACCAGAAACCGAGTTTTTTGCAAAAACTCGGTTTTTCGCTGACCCTAATCAGGCGAAAATGGTTTGGATAGATTCGGCCGTTTCCAGTTTCACCACTTTGTCTGTTTTACTGGAATCTTCCAGGGGCAAACGGCCGTATTCCAATCGCACACAGCGTGAAGTCGTGGCTGCCCATATCTCTCCCTGAGCAGGTAACAACCCAACCATCTCGCTGCGTCGGGCGACCAGAGAAACCCCTTTTTGGTTGGCTTTTTCGGCCAGTGGCACCCAGGCGGGCAAGAGCAAACGGCCGTATCCATCCGCCGTCACCGCCAGGAATGGGTTGTGAGAAACGGCCGTTTGGGGGGTCAGCACCCCACCCATCACCCGATCCTGGCCGCAGTTGACCACCTGCACGCCACCCAGTTTGAGTTGGCTGCCCGCCACCCGCACAGCCCGCCCCTGACGTGTAAAAAGTAACAACTCATCCCCAGGGTTCAGCCCCAACACCGCCACCGGCACACCGGGCAAGGGGTTATCCAGTTTAAGGGGTACCGGGGCTTCAATGTTGGCACGAAACACATCCATTGGGAAGGGGCGGACAAAACCCGTCGAAGTGACAATGAGCAGTCGTTGGTTGTGGGTGATGGTTGACCAATGCCCCAGGCAGCCAAACCGTTCAATCCCCCCCAGTTGATACAGGTTGGCAAGTCCCATGTCCAGGCTTTCCAGGTCGGCTAACTGGCGGGGGGTGATGAGCAGGAAGCGGTATTGGGAGGTGAGCAACAGCAGGGTTTCAGCAGGAACGGCCGTTACAGCCTGAATCATCGGTTCTATTTTTGTGGTTTGTTGCCGGTCTCGGCTAATCACCTGATTTTCAGCCAGAAACACAACCGTCTGTTGTGGGTTCTCCGATGTCACACTCCCCCCTTCTACCAACTGAATACGCCGTTGTAACAAATCCAGGTTAATGGGGTTGATATTGGGGCGGGTTTGTTTGGCAGCGGCAGGGGGTTCTGTCTCCTGCGGCAGATGAGCTTCCAATTCCAACTCCCCCGTTTCAATGCCATGTGCAATAATGCCCAAACCGGCGGTGACGCTGCTAAACACATCCACTTCGCGCACCTTGTCGGCACCAAACTTACGTTTCAGCATTTCGTCAAAGGCAGGAATTTGGGAGGAGCCACCGGTGCGAATGACCACGTCAATGTGATCGGCCGTTAAGCCCGATTCGCGTACTGTTTCGTCCAGCCGATCCTCAATGGCTCGAATTTCTGCCCGAATGATGCCCTCAAACTCTCCCCGCGTGACAAACTCGCGCACATGAAACCCTGGGCCGTCCAGCAAAATCTCAGCCCCCCGTTTGCTGGAAAGGGTGCGTTTAGCCAGCTCTACAATATCAAACATCTTCAAACCGTAATTGCCCGAAACAAGACTCACCAAACTCTCTATCTGATGTTTATAGCGGGCTGTCTGGGCGATTTCTTGCAAGATTTTTTTATTTTCGGCCGATTGCAACTCCAGGATATTTTGCCAGTCGGAAAACGCATCATACACCCAGGCTGGAATCGTCAGTTGTTTGTGGCGTGGGCCATAGGTGCTGCCTTCACCAAAATGTTTAGGTAACTTGGCTCGCACCAGCTTTTGGTCAAACACATCACCAGCAATGGGAATACCACCAGTTGCCAACACTTTGCGCCGATTGGCCCCGCCCCCCAGCCGTATAATGGTAATGTCTAGCGTCCCACCCCCAAAATCAAACACCAGCACATTTTGTTCCTGCGTCATGCTGGTTTCATAGCTGAATGCGGCGGCAATCGGTTCGTATTGGAAATAAACCTTTTCATAACCCGCGCGGCAGGCCGCTTGCAGCAGGCGGGATTGGGCTAATTGGTCGTGCAGGGGGTCATGGGCAAAGTGAACAGGCCGCCCCAAAACAATCTGGCGTAGTTCCCGCCCTAGCAACTTTTCGGCGCGGGTTTTGGTGACGGAGAGGTAAAGGGCTACCAGGTTTTCCAGGGAGTAATAAAATTGCCCAGCTACTGTGCCCGCATACTCTTCGTTGCGTAAATTGGTTTTGACAGAGAGAAAAAGCCGCCCTGGGGATAAAACATCTACCCAGGCGTAAACATCGGTGATAAAAAACATATCTGCGCCATACACTTCCAGTTCACCAATCCATACTTTTTGCATTTTTACGGCCCGGCCGATGTTCTGGGTGAAGTATTGGTTGATAGCTTCCCGGCCGATGGTGATGTTTTGGTCGTTGGTGATGTAGAGGGCGGTGCGGGCAACACGAGGGTTGGGGCTGGCGGGGTCGAGTGGGAGGGTATTCACAGAACGGCCGTCATATACCGCCATGCCGGAATTGGTAGTGCCAAAATCCATGCCGACAATCATAAAGGTTCCTTTAACAAACAGTGAGCAGCCAGGTTTTGGGTATCTGCTGATGACTGTCTGCTGGTAAACAGTTGTGTGACAGGGAATTGGATAGTCTAAACGAGGGGGCGGTTTTCGTCAAATTGGCGTTTTCCGTTTATGCTTGTGGGAAGTGGGGATTGGCGATTGTCCAATTGTTAATCTCCCAGATGAATACTTTATGATTCGGTTGAACCTATGATGAAACGCAGTGAGCAATTGAGAGAACAGATTTTGGCTCTGGTGCAGGCGTATTATGAAGCGGAGTTTGCCAGCCAGGAATTTGTGCCAGGGGAATCGGCCGTTCCTGTTTCCGGCCGTAGTTTTGATGGGGATGAACTGGTGAATCTGGTGGATGCTTCGCTGGACTTCTGGCTGACAAGCGGCCGTTATGCTGACCAGTTTGAGCGGGAATTTGCCCAATTTGTGGGGGTGCGCCACGCCATTTTGTGTAACTCTGGCTCCTCAGCCAACCTGCTGGCTCTTTCGGCTCTCACTGCCCCCGAACTGGGAACCAGGCAGTTGCACCCTGGCGACGAGGTGATTACGGTGGCGGCTGGTTTCCCTACAACCGTCAACCCCATCGTGCAAAACAAGCTGGTGCCTGTTTTTCTGGACATCGAGCTACCCACCTACAACATTGCCGTCAACCGTCTGGAGGAGGCCATCAGCCCACGCAGCAAAGCCATCATGGTGGCTCACACATTGGGTAATCCGTTTAATTTGGAAGCGGTGATGGAGATAGCGAATCGGCACAACTTGTGGTTGATTGAAGACAATTGTGATGCGTTGGGGTCAACGTATAACGGCCGTTCCACCGGCACCTTCGGCCATCTGGCAACCGTCAGCTTCTATCCCGCCCACCACATTACCATGGGCGAAGGGGGCTGCGTATTGACCAAACACGCCTACCTGAAAAAGCTGGTGGAATCTTTCCGCGACTGGGGGCGTGACTGTTGGTGTGCCCCCGGCAAGGTCAACACCTGCGGCAAACGGTTTGAGTGGCAACAAGGCAACCTGCCCTTTGGTTATGACCACAAATATATCTATTCCCACATCGGCTACAACCTGAAACTGACGGATATGCAAGCGGCCGTTGGGGTGGCGCAGTTAAAAAAGCTGCCCCGTTTTATTGAAACCCGCAAACGGAACTGGCAATACCTGTATGATGGGTTGAAACTCTTTGAACAATTTTTTATTTTGCCCGAAGCCACCCCCAACAGCGACCCTAGCTGGTTTGGGTTTTTGCTCACCATTCGCCCCGACGCACCCTTTAACCGGGCGGAGTTAATCAATTACCTGGAGGAACACCAGGTTGCTACCCGGCTGCTCTTTAGCGGCAACCTCACTCGCCAGCCAGCTTACCAGGGGGTAGCGTATCGGGTGGTGGGGGATTTGACCAACAGTGATCTGGTGATGAACCAGGCGTTTTGGATTGGGGTATACCCGCACCTGACGGAACAGATGTTGCAATATACGTTGGAACTGTTTGCGGCGTTCGTGGGAAAATACGGCCGTTAACCCCCACCAAAACTCAATAACCCTGGTTAAAGTCATCTGATTGGCAACCATAAAACCCGGTGACAAGATTCAAAATCCACCAGGATCATGTTATACTGAAAGCAACATATTTTAGACCTGACAGGTTTGGCAAACCGTCAGGCCAACATAAATCGCCAACAACCTTCAAAGGTACAAAATGATAGACAATACCTTACAACTGTCAGAACAATTGACCTTTCAAGAACTGCTGAAATCTCCTTATTTGCCATTCTATGCCCAGCAAATCAAAGAGGTGTTAGCCGCAGAATCCCAAAGGCGGCAGGCATTTTACGCCCGCATCACAGAACAGGATAAAGCAGAATTTATTAACGGTGAAGTCATTTACCACTCTCCTGTACGCCTGCGGCATAACATGGCTGGGGGAAATTTGTATCGGCTGTTAAGTAGTTATGTCATGTCACATAATTTGGGGTTTGTGGGGTATGAAAAATTGATGGTGTCACTCACCCGCAATGATTATGAGCCAGACATCTGTTTTTTCAAACAGGAGACAGCCAACCAGTTCAAACCTGACCAGATGCACTTTCCCGCTCCTGACCTGGCGGTAGAGGTGTTATCCGATAGCACGGCCGCAAATGACCGGGGGGTGAAGTTCCAGGATTACGCAGCACACGGGGTGGCAGAGTATTGGATTATTGATCCAGAACTGGAAACGGTGGAGCAGTATCAACTGGTGGGCAAAACTTATCAACTGGTTATTAAGGCCCGGTCAGGAGAACTGGAGAGTTTGGTGGTGGAGGGGTTTATTATTCCGATAGCAGCCATTTTTGATGAACAGGTGAACGGGGCGGTGCTGCGGCAACTGTTGGGGAGTGCATAAAACGTCTTGTTCACGTTTTACGCTTCACGTTTCATTCTCATCGTCGTCTCCAAACGATTTTAATTGTTCGGCCAACTGGCGCAGGCGGCGTTGAACGGCGTGGTGAACGGTGCCTGATGGGTAGCCTGCGCTGTCACGTTCACCTGCGGGCACGCCGGTGAGGAGAAAAATCCCTTCATCAATGGTTTTAATCGGCCAAATGTGGAATTGACCCGCCGCAACGGCCGTTACCACTGCCTCCTCTAACATCAAATGGGACACATTGCTGGCAGGAATTATCACCCCCTGCTCACCAGTTAACCCCCGTGCCCGACAAATGCGGAAAAACCCCTCAATCTTTTCGTTTACGCCGCCAATGGGCTGTATCTCACCAAACTGATTCACCGAACCTGTCACGGCCATGTTTTGTTTCACCGGCAAGCCACTCAGGCTGGAAAGCAGTGCATACAGCTCTGCACTCGAAGCACTATCCCCTTCCACACCGCCATAATTTTGTTCAAAGGTCAAACTGGCCGTGATAGATAATGGCTGGTTTTGAGCATAGGTGCCACCCAGATAACCCGTGAGCGTCAGCACCCCTTTTTCATGCAGCGGGCCAGACATTTCTGTTTCCCGTTCAATGTGAATCACTCCGTCTTCGCCCATAAACGTGCGGGCAGTGATGCGGCTGGCCTGCCCAAAGTGATACCCGCCGGTTTCTACCACCGAAAGACCATTCACCTGTCCCACAACCTGCCCGTCGGTTGCCAACAAAATCTCTCCCTGCAAAATTTCCTCTAACAAACGTTCTTCAATGGCATTGGTGCGATAGGTACGTTCGGCCAGAGCCATTTGCACATCGGCGGCAATGACCAGGGAACGGCCGTTTTCCCCCGCCCAATAACTAGCTTCGCGCAACAAATCCGCCACTGCCCCAAAACGGGCCGTCAGTTTTGTCTGGTCATCTACCTGGCGGGAAGCAAAC
>CAZPEJ010000257.1:0-7224 GCA_964585465.1 uncultured Ardenticatenaceae bacterium | reverse complement strand
GGTAAATACCATGAACCTGCTCAAATGTCTCCTCTAAAATTTCAAAAAGTTGCGTCGTAAACTGTTCTTGATCTATTGGGTTGGACATATTTCCCTTTATTGAGGCAATTCTACATACAATTTGACATAATTTTCATACCGCCATTCGGCAATACGGCCTTGTGAAACGGCCGTTTTCACCCCACACCCTGGTTCATTCAAATGTGTACAGTCGTTAAATCGGCACCGCTGCGCCGCTTCAGCAATCTCCGGGTAAAAATCGGTCAGTTCATCCTTGTGCAATCCCTTTAAGCCCAGTTCGCGGATGCCGGGTGTATCTACCACATAACCACCTGCCTGTAAGGGCAACATCACCGCCTGGGTGGTGGTGTGCCGCCCTTCACCGCTAAAGTCTGAAACTGCCTTGGCCTTCAAATTCAGCCCTGGTTCTACGGCCGAAATAAGCGACGACTTGCCCACCCCAGACATGCCAGCCAGAACGGTGGTTTTATCCTTTAACACGGCTTTCAAGGCATCCAATCCTTGCCCTGTCACGGTGCTGGTCAAAAGCAGCTGATACCCCAGGTCAGCATAGGGTTGTACCAGAGTGCGGGGTGCGGTTTCGCTGGCTGCCAGGTCTACTTTATTGATGCAGATAACGGCCGTTAAATGATTCCGCGCCGCCACAATCAGGTACTCATCAATCAACCCCAACCAGATGTGCGGTTCGCGCCAGGCCGCCACAATCAGCAGTTGATCCACGTTAGCAGCAATCACTTGTTTCAAATGGCGGCTAAAACTATCGGGGCGAGACAGGCCACTTTTGCGCGGCATCACCCGTTCCACCACCCCATGCCCGGCTTCCGGCAAGCTCACCAATACCCGGTCGCCTACTGCTACTACATTGCTAAAACCACTCCCCTCCGCAATCAGCGAACCGCGCACATCACACAACACCACCTCATCACCGATGGCTACCCGGCACAACCCCCGCGACACTTCCACCACCACACCCATCGGATAGGGGCTGCGGGCGGCTTCCCTGGCCCACACACTTTCATCTACTACCCCATCAAAGGAAACGGCCGACATGGCTTCTACTTCCTGCCGCCGTTCCAACTCGTCGCGCCGCATAATCCGCCGATCCGCCACCTCTCCAAACTCGTTGGGTTGTAACGGTTGCCAGTCGGGACGGTGTTTTTCTTGATTAACGGCCGTATTGTGCCGAATCACCTTTTTCTTACCCCGTTCCTGCCCAAATTGTTGTCGCTGTTGTTCTTTTATTTCTATTTTATGTTTACTCATAGGTTGTGATCAATGGTGCCCCACACCACACCACCCGGTGGAATTAACGATAAATTAACGAACCAACGGTATCATAACAGCGTTTGTGCTGTACAAGCTATCTCTGTCAACGCAGCCACCAACAAAACCATTTATGTAACTTTCAAACTTATTAATGACCAGTTTTTAGTAGTCTGTCAGAGAAGGTTGAAATCGCAGGTTGAGAAGGCCAGAAAAAAAATCAACGAAAACCCGTCATGCCAGCGCGACTGCGTTCCATTGGGGCTTTTCCGACAAACTGCTAATAGGAGAAAAGATGTTGTTGAAATTGCAGAGTCTAGTCATAGACCTAAACAGCCATCTCGTGATCTGTTGCCAACAGCCCATTTTTTTAAGTCGTCGAGAATTTGATTTTTTGGTGTACATGGTGAAAAACAAAAATCGCACCTGTACATTTGCTGAATTATTGCTTACGGTATGGAATTATGAACCAAATCAGGCTAATTATCAGATCGTCAGGCAAACCGTGTGGCGATTACGGCACAAATTCCGGAAATGCGTCTGCCATGGGGAATCACTCATGATTCGTACCGTTCGTGAAATAGGGTTTTGTTGGGATGATCGAACCTGTAATCAAGCTAGTGTTCATCAACCTGAAACGAAATTGAGATAAAGCTGAGACAAAGTTGAGATAAACCACACTTACACACTTGTATAATCTTTAGAAGCTATCTTGTTAAGGTGGTTTATAGGACTATATCTTAACAAACAATGTATATGGAGGGAAAATGAAACGGTACTTGCTCTTTGACGGTGGTTGTATGAAGTGTAGTAAACTGGCCCAATCTCTTGAAAAAGAGGTGAATGGCAGGGGTTGCTCTCAGTATCAAGGAAGAAGCTCAACAAATTGCTAAATTAAACGGACTTCTTGTACCTACTTGTTGTAGCTTTACAAGCAATGGCAATCCTTTTCCCTGTTGTACACATGGGAACTGTACCTGGTGGGCATATTATAAGATGGGAAGTGTTCCATTTACAGGCAATGCCGGAACCTGGTGGGGTCAAGTGCCTAATTTCCCAAGTTGGGGGCGAAGTGGTACACCTCCCACTAACAAACCATTTATTGCCTGGAAAAGCGGTTCTCCTGGACATGTAGCTCATGTAGCCAGCTATTCAGGTTCTGGTAACACCCTTAACGTATCACATATGTCATGTGATACGGCTAACTGGAATTGCGTTAGGAATGAAGCTAAAACGGTTTCATATTTTAATGGTTTCATTTATAAAAACTTTAGCTAACCAGGCTGAGGTGTCAAGTAAATCGAGGTAAAAAATGAAACAATACTGCCTTAAGAACGCGATCCTTTTTGTAATCAGTTTAGTGTGGTGTGTTAGCTGTACTGCCAACACATCACCGGAAACTCCTCAAACGATTCCTGATAATGTACCATCTAATTCAGATGAATCAACCAATAATAACGTGTTTTCAAGTCAAGAATCGGTCAATCAAACAGCATCACCAGATGTATTAGTCGAGGGGAATGTTGGGAACATCCAAACTCCCAACCCTATTGGTTCTTCTGAAGTGGTAAACGGCTGGCTGGTTTATCATAACAGTTTCTACAACTATGAAATCAGCTACCCACCTACAACAATTTTATCGGTTGAGGGAGTGAGTGGTTTTCCTGTCGAAGAAAAACCTTCAAACCTAACAGATACTCAATACCTTTTACAATTGCGCGAAAGCTACCCAGATGATATTTGCCTCTCACTTCAGTATGAATCAGGTTTTATCTCTGTTTTGGCTCCTTTCAACAATGGGGGTAAATATGCTGGTGTTTGTCCTGGGCTGGGAGTTGGGGACCCTGTTTCACAAGAAATTACAGGAGAAGTAACAATTGGGCATAAAACTTATATAGCCAACGGCCTTGCGTTCTATGAAAACGACGGTATCTGGCAAGGGGAGTTTCTTTCTTTTGAGATGGATGACGGCACAGTCATTACTTTTGGGGGTGGTTTTGATGGGGGGACAAGTTTTGAGGAGTATATTTTAGAAAAGGAAGCACTGGTAGAGATATTGGCATCTTATCGGGTGAAGTAGCAGTTAGAAGGTAACCAGGTAACAATTCTGAAAACACGCAATACCTTAACTTACTTGAGTTTAGAGTCCGATGACCTGATTAAGCGACAAATCTTATTTTCAAGCAACCTGTCAAGAATTCTGCCCCCCATAGATGATGCTTTCAGCAATCACCCACCGCCCAATGGGCCACAGTCAAACGTGAAACGATTAAAGGTATTAATCAGCCAGGTTACGCCAACAAACCAAACACGGATACAAAACGGATATAAAACTTTTCTGGAAGGGTTTATACTGGTATTTACCAACGTTTTAGGCAGCCCAGTTGTTCAAAGAACGGGGTTGCCTTGAAGGAGGAATGGCTGATGGTAACTCAACCTCGTGTCCGTCAAATTCAGATTGTTCTTCGCTGGTTTTTCGTCTTGGGGATAAGTTTGTTACTGAGTGTTGCCTGTCTGCCAGTCGCCGAATCCGCCACTCCCCAGGTGACGGTGCCCACTGCCACCAGCCAGCCTGCCACAGCAGCCACCACCCAACCCACTCTCCCCAGCCCCACCCCAGCCCCCCTGCCTGCCACTGAAACAGCCCCACCCTCCACTCCTGCTCCTCAAACCCAACTGCTCTACATGCTGGCAGACAGCAGTGGTGAGTATGGTTACAGCCAGAACGGTGAGGGGTATGTATATTCCCTGACACTTGACCCAACAGGCATCCCCCTTCAATCACCGGCCCTTTTGTCTGGCTCTACCCCCATTCAATGGGCACGGCTTTACCCGGCTCCCAATGGTAGCTCCATAGCAGTGGTGGATAGTTATTTTGGGGACGACGTTTCTTTGCTTGATCCATTAACAGGTCAAATTCGGCGGGTGTTTGGAGATAATTTAAGCCCTGGCGGTACTTTTTTTAACTGGTATCCAGATAGTACCCACATACTGATGTGGACAGAAAAAAACTAGGCCGATTCCGGTTTATGGCGAATAAATGTGGAAAGTGGGGAATACACGGCTCTAGTTCCTCGTGTCCCATATTCAGGTAGTATATCAGGTGGTATATATGGAGAAATTCGAGGCGGTGTCGGGTTAGCGACCGGTCAGGTTTTTTACTCTCATGAAGAAAACCCACCTGTGAAGTTGTTAACAATCAGAGGTGATGGTCAATCACCTCAACTGCTGACGGAACTTTCTTCGGCTTCTTCCTTTGCCTTGTCTCCTGATGGTCAACAAATTGCCTTTCTTGGTGGAATTGATTTGGAATCTAATACTCCAGCATCGGGATTGGTCGTGATGAATGCGGATGGTTCCGATATGCAACTTCTTAGCACCAATTTAAACGGCCGTTATCGTGCTTCCCTGACTTGGTCACCAGATAGCCGCACCATTGCCTTTCGGACTTACATCCAAACACCTGCCACAGTTGTTGAAGGTGTTCCTGAAGATTTTAGAAATATGACCATTCATTTACTGGATGTGGCAACTGGATTTGA
The DNA here is from genome assembly GCA_964585465.1 of uncultured Ardenticatenaceae bacterium. Classification (GTDB taxonomy): domain Bacteria; phylum Chloroflexota; class Anaerolineae; order Promineifilales; family Promineifilaceae; genus CAZPEJ01. The sequence goes on along the minus strand of CAZPEJ010000257.1, from coordinate 2,398 downwards.
ACGTCCCTTATTGACGGATGGCAGTACCGGCAACATTGACCCGGTCTGGTCGCCCGATGGTTCACAAATTGCTTTTGCCTCTTTTCGCAGTGGGCACAGTGAAATCTGGCTAGTTAATGCCGATAGTACAAACCTGCGGCAACTGACCCATCATGGTCAATTGGCGCGTTTTCCAGTCTGGTTAGAACAGTCTGAATCATCACAATAACAGACAAGGAAGAGGCAGATACGAATCGGCTATTTTTTCATGCTTTGTTTTTTATTCTGCTGGTGATAGGAGGTTTTGGGGTTGTTGTCCCTTTCCAAGAGCAAGCAGTGGCACCCTTTTTGCAACTCCCATTTTATGACCACAAAACGATTACCTCGTTTGTAGATCATGAATATCCGTAACTATACAGGTATAGATTTGGGTAAAAATCTTAAAAAGGTCATGTTTTGTCTAAATATGGCGGTACTATTTTTGCAAAAATTGCTTCCCTTTCCAATTTTTGACGATTTTCCTGAACCATGACCGCCATATTTGGTACTCTCCAGGCTATTATACGCCATATCTATGGGGTGAGGATACCTGTATAGTTACTAAGGTTTTTCAGTTAGCCAGGTTCTATGACACACTCTTACATGGGGTTTCGCATTCATTGTTACCTGTTATTTACCATATGGTTTGGGTTGGTGAGTTGTCAATTGTCGCCTTCTGCTGCCACAGAAACCTTGCCGGAATCAACCCAAACCCCTGTTATAACATTATCCCCAGTCACGCTGTTTAGTCCCACACCAGCTACCACATCAGAAACACAAATGCCATCACCTGACTCAACAAAAACCTCCACACCTCAAGCCTCTGCAACGGCAAAAGTGTTATGGCTCACTCCCAATCCCAACGAGCCTGAATGCCCCCGTCCGTCAGATTTAGAAGAAACAGAGGTGGATATTTCAGGAGTACTTTTTTGTATTGTGTGGGTAGATAAGTTTGATGACGAATCCAGTTTTCAAATTGTTTTGCAGTATGATCGAAGCGGAGAGCATTTTATTTATGTTGTTAGGCCAGATATAACACAGTTAGTTGTTCCAGAAACAGATGCGCCTCGGCTTAATGAGTCTTTAGAGCAGTGTCTCCGGCGTAAAGATTGGCAAATTACAGTCATTGCACTACGGTCGGGTTCGGAGTATCCATTTGGGGGAATGGCAGCCACAGTAGAGTGTGGAAGTGTGAACGGGGATGTTCTTCCAACTGCAACACCTACCATGACTCCTACTCCTTAGACCTTTAGAAACCGAGTTTTTTCGGAAAAAACTCGGTTTCTATTTGCTCAAAACGGTTTGCGATAAATGGTATCTCGCCGCACCACCTGAAACCCACAGCTTTCATACAAACGGGTGACGTTATTCGCACTGCCGCCGTCGGCTGCCAGGGCTGATTCTGTCATACCGGCGGCTTTTTGGGCTTGCAGGCTGCGGGTGATGAGTGCCCGCGCCAGCCCTCGCCGCCGCCAGGGACGTTCTACCCCAATTCCTTCGGTGTAACCCCGTTTTCGGCCGTATTTTTCATTCTCTTTGTCATCAATAAAGGTCAATACATGCCCGGCCGGTTGCCCGGTAGCCACATCCCAGGCCACCTGCCACAAGTGCGGCTGAAAGTGTGGGTTTACCAACCAGGCCTGGTAATCCTCCTCAGTCAAAGGAGAATAAGGCCACTCATCTTTGCTGGTTTCGTCCACCGAGGCATAAATAGCGCGGTAATGCTCCGGCAGGGCCGGGCGCAGTTCTACCCCAGCGGGCAAGGGGAAGTGGGGGATGTCGTCCAGAGACGGCCGAATCATGTCATCGTAATAACGAAACGGCCGATAACCAGCTTTTTCCAGCATAACGGCCGTTCCCACAGCAAAATGCGCCGCCGAATTTTGGAAACATTTAGCCTGGTCGGCCGGGTGTGTGGCAGCCACTTCCCACAAACGGCTCTCCAGCCAGCGCAGCATCGCCCCACCAATCCCTTTGCGCCGCCAGGCCGGATGCAAAAACCCATTCAAGCTATAAATTCGCCCCGTCGCCAGTTCATCCCACCACCAGCCGCGCCCATACCCCACCACCTCGCCCGCCACCTCCACCAAAAGCACATCTTGATAAGGATCGCAGTTGGTCAGATGGTTATACCGATAAACAATATCTTCCACTGTTGTCGCATCCTCAATTCCATCTGCCTCGGTGCTGGCAGCGATCACAGCCACAATATGTGGGTAATCGCCCTCCCCCCGGAAGTGGCGAAACGTTAATCCTGGAATGTTAATCAGTTCTTCTATCTGCATATTATACCTTTCCTCAGTACCCAGTTGTCAGTACTCAGTACTTAGTCTGAATACTGGGTACTGAGTACTATTCACTTTCGCTGTGTACCACCCGA
>CAZPEJ010000256.1:0-7225 GCA_964585465.1 uncultured Ardenticatenaceae bacterium | reverse complement strand
CAACCGTAACAGCCAGCCAAACGGCCGTTTCAACCCATACCGCCCAACCCACCCTCACCCAACCCGCCACTGAGACCCCATTCCCCACCGAAACAGCCACCTCAGCCCCCTTGCCCACCCCAGATGAAGTGTATAGCTGGACATTACGTGTGCCGATTCTCATGTACCACTACATCAGCATCCCCCCCGAAGGAGCAGACATTTACCGCGTAGATTTATCAGTAGCCCCCGATGATTTCCGTGCCCAAATGGAGTTTCTGGCTGCCAATGGTTACACAACCATAGACTTTTACGACCTGTCACGGGCTATCAGCAACAACCAGGAGTTACCCGCCAAACCAGTCATTATTACCATAGATGATGGCTACCGCGACAATTACGAAAACGCTTTTCCTGTTTTGCAGGCGTATGGCCTGAAAGCAACCTTTTTTATTATTACCGAGTTCGTAGACCAAAACCTGCCTGCCTACATGACCTGGCCCATGATCCACGAAATGGCCGCCGCTGGCATGAGAATGGAACCCCACACCAAAGTCCACCCCGACCTTTCTGGTCGTGACCGCGATTTTCTCATTTATCAGATTTTAGGTTCACAGGAAACATTAGCCGCCCATTTGGGGTATATGCCCCGTTATCTGGCCTATCCGGGCGGCCGTTATGATGAAAATGTGATCCAGGTGTTAAAAGAGTTAGACTTTTGGGGGGCTGTTACCACCATGGGTGGCCGATGGCACGGTTTTAATGACCGGTATGAATGGACACGGTTAAGGGTGCATAACTACACCACGCTGGCAGACTTTGCCGATCTGGTAGACCCGGCCAATACCGTTGGTGGAAAAACGGTCTACCCCAATCCATAAATGGGCCAGATGATGCAAAACGACGAACGAGTGCCACTGTTTACATTGATACAAACCTTGCGCGGTGTATGGTTGGGGTTGTTATCGGCCGTTTTCCTGCTTACCTTATTTATGGCGGGCCAACAGATGTTACAACCCGCCACCGCTATCAGTGGCATCTTTGTGGCTCTCAGCGAAAACCGCCCGGCCGACCAACCCGCCACCTATACTCTTACTTTGCGAACCAACGAAACGGATGAAACCACCTTAAACTTACGGAATAACGGCCGAATCCTCTCCTACTTTCTCAGCCTGTCACAAGCCCCCACCCAGCCCATTACCCTGGAACACCAACAAGGAACGGCCGTCTCTCTGAAAACGGCCGATACCACCCTCCACGAAAACCCCTCCCCAACCCTTCCCCTGCTGGTTGCCCTGCTGGCTGGGCTGCTCGCCTTGCCCCTCCTCCGCCCCAAAATTTAACCACGAATCAAACAGATTAGACGGATTATCACAAAGTTTTCTAACCCAAAACTAGCAGCCTGTCGTGGGGCAGTACACCGATAAACCAAAGAAAAAAAATCCGCGAAAACCCATAAAACCCGCGTCACCCGCGTTCTATTCTGGTTTCCAAATAAAAAAGCCCAGCTTTTCGGCCGGGCTTTTTTGCAGAGTTGTTGTAAAAAAATTAGAAGTCCATCCCACCAGGGCCGCCGGGCGGCATGGCAGGTGCATCTTTCTTTTCAGGCAGATCCGTGATCAAAGCCTCGGTAGTCAAAATCATGGCCGCAATACTGGCCGCATTTTCCAACGCCCCACGAGTCACTTTGGCCGGGTCAATGATGCCACTCTTCACCATGTTGATGTAATCCCCACCCAATACATCGTAACCAATCTGGTTATCACCTTTTTCTTGTTGCATCCGACGCACGTTTTGGATCACCACATCGCCATTTTGCCCAGCGTTTTCGGCAATTTTCCGCATGGGGGCTTCCAAGGCACGGCGCAGAATCACCACACCTGTGGTCTCATCCCCAGGATGAACCGTCACCTGATCCAGAGCAGACAAGGCATTGAGCAAAGCCACACCACCACCAGGAACAATACCTTCTTCCACAGCAGCGCGGGTAGCACTGAGGGCATCTTCCACACGGTGTTTCTTCTCTTTCAATTCCACTTCAGTAGCCGCACCGACACGAATGATAGCCACACCACCAGCCAGTTTAGCCAGTCGTTCTTGCAATTTTTCGCGGTCGTAGTCGGAGGTGCTGCGCTCAATTTCCACACGGATTTGTTCCACGCGCCCTTTAATCATGCTTTCGTCGCCACGCCCGTCTACGACGGTGGTGTTGTCTTTGTTAGCCACCACTTTAGCTGCCCGACCCAGGTCGCTCAACTGCACACTGTCCAGCTTACGCCCCATTTCTTCGGTAATGACCTGACCACCCGTGAGGGTAGCAATGTCTTGCAACATCGCTTTGCGGCGGTCGCCAAACCCGGGGGCCTTGACGGCCAATGCGTTGATCATGCCACGCAATTTGTTCAGCACCAGGGTAGCCAACGCTTCCCCGTCCACATCTTCGGCAATCACCACCAGGTTTTTCTGGCCGATTTGCACCATTTTTTCCAAAACAGGAATAATGTCTTGGGCAGAGCTGATTTTTTTGTCGTGAATCAGAATGAAGGGGTTTTCCACCACCGATTCCATGGTGTCGCTATTGGTGACAAAATAGGCACTGATGTACCCACGATCAAATTGCATCCCTTCCACGTACTCGGTCTCAAACTCCAAACCACGAGACTCTTCAACGGTGATAACCCCATCTTTACCCACTTTGTCCATCACTTCGGCAATCAGTTTGCCGATATTGGCATCTTGGGCAGAAATGGTAGCCACAGAGGCGATTTCTTCTTTGCTGTCAATGCTGATAGCCATGCTGCGGATTTTTTCCGCCAGGGCGGCGGTACCAGCTTCAATGCCTCGTTTGAGGAGCATGGGGTTGGCGCCGGCGGCAATGTTTTTCAACCCTTCATGGGTGATGTGTTGAGCTAACACGGTGGCGGTGGTGGTGCCGTCGCCAGCGATGTCGTTGGTTTTGGTGGCTGCTTCTTTGAGCAGCTGTGCCCCCATGTTTTCGTAGGGGTCTTCCAGTTCAATTTCTTTGGCAACCGTTACCCCATCATGGGTGATGGTGGGGGCACCAAATTTTTTGTCCAAAGCTACATTACGCCCTTTGGGGCCGAGGGTGGTAGAAACGGCCGTTGCCACGACATCAATCCCTTTTTTCAGCTTGCGACGAGCGTCTTCGGAAAATATCAGTTGCTTCGCCATGTCTCAAGTTCTCCTTCTAAATCTTATTTCTCGATAGTTGCTAAAATATCGGACTCTTTCAGAATCAGCAGTTTACGGCCGTCCAGTTTGATTTCCGTACCGCTATATTTGGCGAACAAAATGGTGTCACCAACGTTGACATCCATCGGAATACGGTCGCCATCTTCGTCGCGCCGGCCGGGGCCAGCCGCTAACACAGTCCCTTCTTGTGGCTTTTCTTTGGCAGTTTCAGGCAACACCAGGCCAGAAGGGGTCAATTCTTCACGCTCTTTGGGTTCAACAACCAACCGATCACCCAATGGTTTGAGATTCATAGACCACATCTCCTTTCAATTAGATTTAATGTACAATTTGGGGATTTAGCACTCACTCTATTTGAGTGCCAGAATTTGGCACTATATTAACAATAGACAGTGGGGTTGTCAAGGGCTTTTTAGCAATCAATTGGGGGGAGTGCTAAGAAAGCGGTTAACTATTAGCTTGCAGGTGGGTTATTAGTCGTTGCCTTCCAGGGCGGCGCGGCGGCAAATTTCTAAACCTTCTAAGGCCCCAGCCTCAACAGGAGAATCAGAAATGGTAACGGCTTGAATGACTTTGTTAAACAGCGGCACCGCCAGAGGGCAGTTGGAGAGGTCGTCGCGGATGTAGGAGGTTGCCAGGTAGTTAAAAAAGCGGGCGTTGAGTTCAGTGGCTTCTTCGTAGAGGTCAACGGCCGTTTGCAAAGGAGGAATGGCTTGTTCGTAATTGTTTTGCCGATAAAAAGCTTCACCCAAACGCCCATGCGCCCGTGCCATCTGCGGGGCCAGTTCAACCGCTTTTTGGGCATATTCCTGGGCCAAAGCATCTTGTCCCAATTGCAAATACATAAAAGCCAACCCATCATATGCCTCGGCACTGTTTGGGTCTACCGAAATTGCTTCCTGAAAGGCCAACACGGCCTCAGAGGGGTTGCCAGTGCCATAGTAGTTGATGGCTAATCCCAAGTACAAATCAATGTAGTTAGGGTCTTCAGCAATACCCAACAGATATTGTTCGATGGCGGCGGAGTAAAACCCCTGATATTCAAATACTTTCGCCATGTAGTAGTGGGCTACCGGGTTGCCAGGGCTAAGGGTAACGGCCGTATTTGCCATCTCCTGAGCCGACTGATACTTTTCCGGGTCTTCGGGCAATACCAACCCCCCGGCCGCATAAGCATAAGCAGTGGCATTATTGGGGTTTAAATCAATGGCCTGATTGGCTGCCCGCACCGCCTCGGCATATTGCAAGTTAGCTCCATTCCCATCGCCGGCGTTGTCCAGGCGTTCCCCATTGGCCACAAAAGCCGCCGCGTAAGCCGTCCACACCTCGTCATTATCGGGTGCCAGCACAGTAGCCTGTTCAGCTATCTCCAAAGCCCGTTCTGGTTGGTCAGTTCTAACCAACAAGTTGATCAGGCGAATAAAAATTTCCGGTTTGGTAGCATCCAGGCGCAACGCCTCTTCATAGTAAACAATCGCGTCCTGGTACAACTTATCTTCTTCGCTAAGGGTGGCTAACAAGGCATACTCCGCCGCCGAACGGGTGGGTTCGGCGGTGGGGGTGGGAATAATAAACTCCCTGGCTTCATCTCGGTTGACGATGACAAATACCCCAAAAGCAACGCCTAATGCCACAAAAAGGACAAACAAACAAGAGGGGCCGCTGCGGGGATAACGGGGTGGAGTGTCTTTAAGAACCATAGTATTAGAACTCAGTAATCAGTACCCGGTAGTCAGTAGAGAATTACCAGAGGGAATGTACCTTCAAAAACCTGTTGAGGAGTTACGAAAACCTGTAACAGGCCATTGCCTTACCCCTGATGATTGCGCCACCGCCACCAGAGGCCAACAGGGTAGCCAATCATTTTGGCTGTGTCGCCCACCAATCGAATGATGGGGATGAGGGCGAAGGCGCGCAGGCGGGAGGGAGGGCGCCAGCCCCAAGTGTTGTCCCACAGACGTTCGGCAGGGCGTTTGCAGTAACCACCCACCCCCAGCCCCAGGAAAAGCCAACCATACCATTTTTCGCGCCAGATGAGGCCGAAAATGAAGGGTAACCCGAACAGGTAGGTGAGGTAACGAACCAGGTGCCGTTTGCGCCACAGGTCGGCTTTGCCATCGCCGCGAGCGTAGCGGTAGTATTGCCAGAAGAAGGATTGCAGGTCGCTACGAGGACGGAAGTAGGCAACGGCCGTTTCTGCCAGTGGGAATGTGCCATATTTTTCGCGCAAAGCAAAATCAAAAACCAAATCTTCACTATAATCTAACCATTCCGGGTAGCCGCCCACTGCTTCCCAGGCTGTTTTGAGGAAAGCCACTGAACGGCTGGATGGTAAAAAGGCCTCTGGGTTAATATCGCGCCGCATGGGCAACACGGTTGACCCCATAATGACTTCAAAATCGGTGTACGGGTCTGGCTCGAACCAACCACTGACAACGGCCGTTCTCCCCTCCACAATCGGCCGGGTAATATCCTCCAACCAGTAAGGTGAGAGTATTACCCCGGCATCCGTGCTGGCAATGATTGGCCCCTGAGCAGCGGCAATGGCCCGGTTGCGCCCCTGGCTGATGTTGGCACCTGGCACTACGATGATTTTTAGCGGCAACCACTCCTGGTACTCCGCCAAAACTTCCAGCGTGTTATCCGTCGAGCCGCCATCACACACCACCACCTCGGCAGGTAGCTGGTTTTGTTGAATAAGGGAATCCAATAACGGCCGTACTGCTTCCCCTTCATTTTTCACCGTCACAATCACAGACACATTCATAGGGCTGCTATTTTAGCACGTCTTGGGCGGTAAACAGGGAATTGGGCAGTTGAGTAATTATTCGGCTGAAAACTGTCGTTCATACAACTGGTAGTACAAACCACCCTATGCCAATAACTCCTCATGTCGGCCGTTTTCTACAGCCAATATAATTTTTATTACTTGCCACTTGTAACCCTATCGGTTACACTTCGTTTCGTGATTAAGGGTTTTAGGCATAAAGGTCTAGAAAAATTCTTCTTAACAGGCTCTAAGGCTGGCATCCAGGCTGATCATGCGGGTAAATTACGGCTTATTTTAGGTAGATTACACGCTTCAACCAGCCCATATGACATGAATTTACCTGGCCTGTATTTACATGAGCTAAAAGGAGATAAACAAGGGGTATGGTCAGTTCGTGTCAGTGGCAATTGGCGTGTGACGTTTCAATTTGACGGCCCTGATGCAACTGTTGTGAATTATGAGGACTACCACTGAGGTAATAAAATGATGCAAATGTATAACCCCCCTCATCCTGGGGAAATCATCAAAGAACTGTGCCTGGAACCATTGGGACTCACTGTAACCAGAGCCGCAGCAGCTTTAGGTGTAAGCCGTAAGACGTTATCGGCCGTTTTGAATGGCCGAGCAGGCATTAGTCCAGAAATGGCAATTCGGCTTTCTCTGGCCTTTGATACCACCGCCGAAAGCTGGCTCAACCAACAAACCCACTATGATTTGTGGTTGGCGCGGCAAAATCAACAACTATTTAAGGTAGAGAGGCTGTTAGCCGCCTGACAAAATGTTAGCCAGTTACAAACTGCCGTTCATGCAACTGGTAGTACAAACCACCCTGTGCCAATAGCTCCTCGTGTCGGCCGTTTTCCACAATTCGGCCGTTTTCTATCACACAAATCATGTCTGCATGGCGAATGGTACTCAGCCGATGGGCAATGATGATGGCCGTGCGCCCGCGCAGCAGCCGTTCCAACGCCCCCTGAATTAGCCGTTCCGTCACCGTGTCCACATTCGCCGTTGCTTCATCCAAAATCAAAATACGCGGATTCGCCAGCACCGCTCTGGCAATACAAATCAACTGCCGCTGCCCCACCGACAAGTTCACCCCACCCTCCAAAATCACCGTCTCATACCCATCCGGCAAATCCACAATAAACTCATGGGCATTCGCCAGCCGCGCCGCCTCCACCAGAGAGGTTTCAGGTTTCAGATTTAAGGTTTCGCCCCTCGCCCCTCGCTCCTCGTCCTTCGTCCTTCGCCCTTCGTCCT
>CAZPEJ010000255.1:0-7260 GCA_964585465.1 uncultured Ardenticatenaceae bacterium | reverse complement strand
GTCTTTGCCCAACCCACTCCAGCTCTAAATGAAAACTGGCGCAATACAGATTATAGTTTCAACTCACGGATGATGGATACAGATACAAATAATAACGTCTACGTCGTTGGAGATACACCTGTTGGTTATTATTTGACTATCAAAAAGTTTAGTTCCCCAGGTGCCTTATTGTGGCAAACCACCTATAACCCCGTAGAACTGCTGCGTGGGGTGTGGATCGCCGTTGACAACAACAACAATCCCATTGTATTAGCCTCTATCCTCACCAACAATGGAGATTCCGCAGGCTGGCTTATCCTGAAATACGACACAAACGGTAACTTGCTTTGGGCCAATAACCTGCCAGGGTTATTCCGGGATGCTCGTCGGCTAGAAGTAGATGTTAATAACAACATTTATATGGCTGGTACCATGTCTTTAGATTCTGTCCTGATCAAATTTGCGCCAAATGGAAACACACTGTGGACGGCCGTTTTTGATAACAACAGCGCAATAGATGGGCCTTCCTCACTGGCAATTTCCCCAGATAACAGCCGTATCGGCATAGCAGGCACCAGCGGCAACCTCTTTATGGCCCTAATGTACGACACAAATGGCAACCTGCTCTGGTCTAGCACCAGCAACAGCGTATACCCAGCCAACGACATAACATTTGGCCCTGGCAACGTCACTTACTTCGCCACAGGCACCTTCACCGTTCAAGCCCCCAACACCCTCCAGATGGCAATTGCCAAATTCGACGCAGCAGGCAACCAACTATGGCTCAACAGCTACCCTGTAGGAGACATCACCTATCGTGTAAAAGTAGATGGACAGGGAAACGTTGTGGCCACAGGAATTGATCAGGTAGGGTATCTGGATTGGATAACCATCAAAGTAGATACTAACGGCAACCTGCTCTGGTCGCAACGGTATGACGGAGGCAGAAACAACGACGAAATTCCCAATATGTTGTTGATAGATGCCGCCAATGCCATATACATTACCGGTACGGGTGGCCCCAATCCTAGTTCCGGCAATATCTCCTATCTAAAAGGGGTCGTTGCCAAATACAACTCAGACGGAACACCCCAATGGGCCGTATGGGATGATTACGCAGGGGGCAAAGCAATTAGCCTGGGAAGCGGAAACACCCTGACAACCTTAGGGTTTGGGTACTTTGTAACCACCCGATATACCCAAACCGGGCTACTAGACGTTTTACCCACCGCCCCCAGCAATCTTACAGGTTTTGCCAGCCCAAATGGGGCAACCTATAACGCCTTGTTAAGTTTCGTAGACAATGCCAATAACGAATTTTGGGTCGAAGTTGAACGATGCACCGGTTCAGGGTGTAACAACTTCGCAAAAGTCGGGCAAACCATCGGCGAAAACGGCACCTCCTATACTGACATCAATCTAGCTGCCGGTACAACCTACGTTTATCGGGTACGGGCCATGGGGTTCATGGGGGGGTCTGGGTATTCCAATACGATAGAAATCGTTACTCCTGGCGGGAATCTCCCACCTGCACCCAGTAACCTCACGGCTGTTATGAGTGGCGCAAACGTCTTGTTAAATTGGCAAGACAATTCGACAAACGAAAGCCAGTTCTACATCGAGCGGTGCCAGGGAGCAGGCTGTAGTAACTTTTCAGGGGTGGGGTCTACTGGCGCAAATGTATCTACCTGGACAGACACCACCGTCACCCCAGGGCAAAGTTACTCCTATCGTGTACGTGCCTGGAACAGCAACGGGTATTCTGGTTACTCGAATACAGCTACCATCGTCGTTCCCACTAACCCACCACCTGCACCAAACAATTTAACTGCTCAGGCAATTAGCACCAGCCAAATCACCCTAACCTGGATGAATAGCTCAGGTGCTCAATTTGGGGTGAAAATTGAACGCTGTTTAGGAAACAGATGCACCAACTTTGTCCAGATCGCCACCGTTGCAGGGAATGTAACCACTTATACAGACTCTGGATTAACAGCAAACACAGCCTATCGCTATCGTGTTCGTGCTTATAACTCGGCGGGGGATTCGCCATATTCCAATATCGCTACAGCAAAAACATTCCGACGATAAAGGAGGCGCATCTACATCACCTACACAGTTTTTCGGTAATCGGCAATTCTCATCCTGTGGGCGCGAAAAGGGTTTCGCGCCCCAGAGTACACAAGAAGTGTGATTGGGAAATTGCGGCTACAAGATGGATTGTTGAAAACCCTGCATCGCATATCTGTAGAGAAGTTGTATAGTTACGTGATTCTTATAATCACGAGAAACCGGGTTTTAACAAACTCGGTTTTTGTTTCAGGGGAAACAGACGATGAAAAAAGAGTTCGAGTACATTGTGTTGGGGTTGGGTGGCATTGGCAGTGGGGCGGTGTATTGGCTGGCGCGGCAGGGGTGCGAGGTGCTGGGGCTGGAGCAGTTTGAAAGCGGGCATGTGCGGGGTGGTTCTCAAGACCATTCGCGCATTATTCGCCTCTCCTATCACACACCAGGGTATGTGACTCTGGCCAAACAGGCTTACCAAACCTGGGCAGCGTTGGAAGCTGACAGCCAACAATCTTTGATTCTTAAAACCGGTGGGCTGGATTTGTGGCCGATACAGGCTGCCATCCCAATGGCGGATTATACAGACAGCCTGACAGCGTGTGGGGTGTCTTTTGAGGTGTTGGAAACGGCCGAAATCACCTATCGTTGGCCGCAATTCCACCTGCCAGAAGGGGTGCAAGGGCTGTTCCAGACCGAATCGGGCATTGCCCCGGCCGCCCGTTGCAACGCCGCTCACCAACAAATGGCCCGGCAGCATGGAGCAATGTTATTAGAGCGTTGTCCCATAACGGCCGTTTCCCCTCACTCATCTGGTATTACCGTTCAGGCAGGTGAACAAACCTACCACTGCCACAAATTGATCCTGGCGGCCGGGGCCTGGTCAAACAACCTGTTGGCTCCGATGGGGTACCAACTCCCCCTCACCATCACCCAGGAACAAGTCACCTACTACCACTCCCCCCACACGGCCGATTTTATGCCCGACCGTTTTCCAGTATGGATTTGGATGGACGAGCCTTGTTTTTATGGATTTCCTGTGTATGGCGAGCCTGGCCCCAAAGCTGCCCAAGACGTTGGCGGAGCCGAAGTAACGGCCGAAACCCGCACCTTCACCCCCGATCCTGCCAATCAGCAACGACTAGACCACTTCATCCAGCAACACCTCCCCAAAGCGTATGGCCCGCCCCTGCTCACCAAGACCTGCCTCTATACCATGCCCCCTGACCGCGACTTTGTCATAGACACCCTGCCCAACCACCCCAACATCGCCGTAGCCATTGGTGCCGGGCACGCTTTCAAATTTGCCTCATTGATTGGCAAAATTTTGAGTGAACTGGTGATGACCGGGCAAACCAGCAGCGATATTACCCCGTTCCAAATCAATCGGCCGATTTTGTGGCTAGAAAACCCGCCCAAAACCTTTATGGTGTAACGGCCGTTCGGTAACGATAGGTGCGAAAGTTCTGGTCTACCCCATACTTCGGGAAATAGTGCCCATTCCCATCCAACGGCAGCAACATAGCCGCCCCTTTTTCCGTCGTTTCGATTAAAAAGGTCTGTTCTAAAGTTTCCGTCACCACCCAGGCGTGGCTCACATCAATCTGGTTATGGTCGCGGTAAGTGCCCACCACAAACTCAGTACGATACCCCAACGCGGCCAGTTTCCACCACGCCCACAAGGCATGGTCTTCACAATCCCCCCGGCGCACCTTCTCAAACTGTGTCGGGTGTTGCCAGTGGTCATCGTGGTTAAATAGGGTGCGATCTGAAACATATTGGCAGCCGCGCAACCAGTCACAAACCTCCTGAACCGAACGCACCGATACCCCACTTTGCCCGGTAAAATACCAGCTAAATTCATGCTGTGACCCTTTGGCGAACTGTTGGTAAGGAATGTCTTCTCGGATATGGTTACGCCGAATAGGCAAGGGATAATACAAAACCAATGTGTCCACCAGTTGGAACAGAGAGGTGTTTACCTCGTTTTGGGTCAGCGTCAGCCGTTGATCATCTTCAAATTTCAGGTTGAGCGTCAAAATCTCGTTCTGTCTTCCCCGATTGTAATTGATTTGCCGTTGCAACCATGCTTCCTTAACCGTTTGTGGATCAAATTCGCGGCGGCGAAACGGCCGTTGCCACACAATCCTCCCCGGTTCAAACACACAATACAACGTAAAATCAAACAACATCCAGACAAAAATGCCCCCCACCGCCAAAATAAAAATCGCCAATATCCCCGACCCAATCGCATCTCCTCCACCCGATTCAAACGCATTCACCCCCGCCCCAACCCCCACCAAAACAAATAACAAGATGGTGCCAATAATTAACAAAAGCTGTGAAATTTTGCCGCGCACTTTTAGCGGTAATACAGGTTCTTTGCGTTCTTGTTTCATAGTCACAGAAGGTCAAAATGTCGCATGTCTGAACAGGTACTCTTGGTATATACTACCATGAAGGCAAAAAGGAATCAGCGAACAAGTTGTATACGTCGGTACTATTCAGGTTCGTAACACCCACTTGAGAGGTATAAATATGTCCGATCCCATCACACAAATGGTTTTATTCCCTTGCAACGGCCACACAACCCCCGGCTATTTAGCCCGGCCGGATGACAACCAGCCCCACCCCGGTATTATCGTCATTCAGGAATGGTGGGGATTAGTGCCCCATATCAAAGACGTAGCTGAACGATTTGCCAGGGCCGGGTTTGTCGCCCTGGCCCCCGACCTGTATCACGGCGAGGCAGCCGCAGAACCAGACGAAGCCCGTAAACTGGCGATGGGGTTAGACCGTCAGCGAGCAGTAGAGGAAATTTTGGCCGCAGCACGATATTTACAAGAAGAATCGGCCGTTTTTCCCAAACAAATTGGCACGGTTGGCTGGTGCATGGGGGGTGGGTTATCCCTATCGGCAGCAGCCAGCAGCAGTGGGGAAATCGGCGCGGCCGTCTGTTTTTACGGCCGTCCCCTTAGCCCAGAAGACACAGCACGTTTGCAAGTGCCTGTTTTGGGTTTGTTTGGTGAACTGGATGGTGGCATTCCAGTGGAAACCGTTCACACCTTTGAACAAACCTTACAAACCCACCAAAAAACCTACACCATCCACATCTACCCCGGCGCACCCCACGCCTTTTTTAACGACGCTCGCCCCCACATTTACCAGCCAGAAGCCGCCCGTGATGCGTGGGAGAAGACGTTAGCCTGGTTCGGCCGTTATTTGTCGTAGGAAAATATCTATAACGGATGGCGTAGCTGATTCTCCTCACGCCATACCCCACACACCACACTCATGAACACAACCCTTTATCTCGCCACCCACGAAGGCCTGGTAGTAGCAGAACAACAAGCAGGTAACTGGCAAATAGTACGGCAAGGATTAAACGGCCGTTCCGTCACCTCCGTCATCACACGAGAAGGAGTCATTCTAGCTGGCACCACCCAGGGCATATTTTGTTCACAGGATAACGGCCGTACCTGGGCCGAAACCGACCATGGCCTGACCATCCCCCATGTGCGCTGGCTCGCCTTCCACCCCGATATTTCCGACTTTGAATTTGCAGGCACCGAACCCGCCGCCATCTTCACTTCCCGCGACGGGGCCAAAACATGGCACGAATGCCCCGAAGTCACCACCTTGCGACAACAATTGGGCTGGTGGCTGCCCTACTCCCCGGCCGCAGGCTGTGTACGCGGATTTGCCCATCATGGCACACGAGTCTATGCCGCCGTCGAAGTGGGCGGGTTACTTCGTTCCGATGACAGTGGCGAAACCTGGCGGCTGGCAGATGGCAGCGATGGACAACCCAAATTCGGCCGTCCTCGCCCCGGACTTATCCACCCCGATGTCCACTCTGTTGCCACCCATCCAGCATCGGCCGATTGGGTATTTGCCCCGACAGGTGGCGGTTTTTACGTTTCCACCGACGGGGGAACCCATTGGCGTTGTCGTTACGAAAATTGTTATGTGCGGGCTGTTTGGGTCAACCCCACCAATGTCAACCACCTGGTGTTAGGGCCATCAGAAGGGCCAGATGGCAGAAACGGCCGAATTGAAACCTCCACCGATGGCGGCCACACCTGGCAGCCCACCCCCACACGCTGGTCACACAACATGGTAGAGCGTTTTGTCCAGGTCGAACAAACCCTCTTTGCTGTTCTGGCAAACGGCGAACTGATGGTTTCCGCCTTATCGCCCATGCAGTGGCAACCCGTTCTGCCCCAGGTGAAAGGGGTAAATATGGTGGCGTATAGCATATAACCGCCGTACCTCAAAACACCGTTTTGTAGATACGTTATACCCAAAATTTCCCCTAATCCAGAAAGTAGCGGTAAAATAGAGCAACTTTTTACAGGTGAACCCCACATGACAACTTTGCGAATTTCACTGGGGCAGATGGATGTACAATTAGGCAACCCGGCCGTGAATCTGGCAACCGTCCAACGATTAACGGCTGAGGCCAAAACACGCGGCTCCGACTTACTGGTGCTGCCGGAATTGTGGTCAACCGGCTATGACTTGGAACACGCCGAACAGTATGCCACACCCCTCGACCAGGGCATTTTTGCCCAAACGGCCGTTCTGGCCCAAGAATATAACCTGTACCTGTTTGGCTCTTGCCTTTCCTGGTTAGGGGAGAAACAGTTTGGCAATACGGCCGTTCTCTTCACCCCCACTGGCACCATCCAGGCCGTTTACAGCAAAATCCACCTCTTTCGCCTGATGCAAGAAGAACAATTCCTCACCGCTGGCGAAAACTTAACAGTGGCAGAAACTCCCTGGGGCAAAGCGGGTTTAACCATTTGTTATGATCTACGTTTTCCCGAACTCTTCCGCGCCTACGCCCTGGCCGGGGCCAGCTTCATCCTGCTGCCCGCCGAGTGGCCGCACCCACGCCTGTCCCATTGGCAAACCTTGTTAAGGGCACGGGCCATTGAGAATCAACTCTTTTTAATCGCCTGCAACCGGGTGGGACACGCCAAAGGTTCCCACTTCTTTGGACATTCCACCATCATCAACCCCTGGGGCGAAGTGGTAGCAGAAGCAGGCGAAGAAGAAACCCTGATAACGGCCGACATCAATCTATCCCAGGTTGAGGAAGTTCGCGCCAAAATCCCGGTTTTCGCCGACCGACGACCACAGTTATATACTGCATGAGGCCATAAATTGACAGTCTGCTGAAGGGGATTAGAGATTGGAGATTAGAGATTGGAC
>CAZPEJ010000254.1:0-7280 GCA_964585465.1 uncultured Ardenticatenaceae bacterium | reverse complement strand
CCATTGCGGATCGCGCAGGTCGCGCAGGGTGACGGGGTGTTGGATGTGGACAAACGGCCGTTTCCCATCCACCATCACCTTGCCTTCATTCACCGCATTGATCCAGGCCCAATCCTTATCGTTGTTAGAGGCATTCACCACCAGCATAAACCGGTCCGCCCCACGCCGATAAATCATCAAATCGTCCACCACACTGCCATCGGGCAGCAGCAAATAGGTGTAGTGGGATTGGCCGATTTCCAGGGTAGAGACATCATTGGTGGTCAGCACATCCAAAAACTCCACCACAAACGGCCCACTGGCTTCCAACACCCCCATGTGGGTGGCATCGAACAGACCTGCCGTTTCCCGCACCGCTTTGTGTTCCTCGCTCACCGAGCTATACCAGACGGGCATTTCGTAACCACCAAAGGGGATCATGCGCCCACCCAGTTGCACATGGGTGTTGTACAGGCGGGTGCGTTTCATGGGTGGGTCGGCCGGTTCGTTCCAGGCAAAAGCGGGTAAATTGCCATTGGCGGCCGAATGGGCAGCTTGCCCAACAAAGTAGGGTTTGCTGGCAGCGATGGCGGCGGGGTTATTTTCGCTTGGTTCGGGCAGGCCAATGGCATCGGGCAGGGTTTGCACAGCGACGGGGCCGGGCAGTTTGGCATACACATCCTCAAACAGCACATAACCATCAGACAAAGCCGCCAGCCAATCGGCCGTTTCCTGGGCTTGTTCCGTTGTGACACAGCGCAGGAAAAAACGGTCGGCAGAGAGGCGATACAGGGTGATGGGAATAGAAATTCCGTCGCCAAAGAGGTGGCTGGGTTGTGATTGGCTATCGGCTAGGGCAGAAACGTCGCTGGTGAGGGCATAATTGAGCAGTTGGGCGGCGGCGGCCCCGCGTACTTCCACCGTGTCACCGTTGGGGGTGGGATTCGGCCGTTTTCGCAACTGGCGCACCATCTCGCGGGTACGTTTCAGGGCGGCGTACTCCACTTTGGCGCGGGTGAGTTCCTTGCCACCCAGGGCGGCATAGGTAAACGGTTTGCACCCCTTGAGGCAGGTGGCAATGGCCTCGGCCAACTGGTCAACCTCGGCATCCCCAAACCCCAACTGGCTAATCCACACTGTTCCCAGGCGTAAACCGGTGGGGTTGAGCGCGCCTTTGTCGCCAGGGATGGTGTTGCGGTTTAAGACAATGCCCGCTACATCCAAAATGCGTGCGCCAATATCGCCGGAGAGGTGTTCGCCGTTGTGGGTGATATTTTTGGTGTCAATGAGCAGCAGATGGTTTTCTGTGCCACCCGCCACCACTTTGATGCCATGCTCCTGTAATTTTTGTGCCAATCGGGCGGCATTTTGCACAATGCGCCGTTGCAACTGGCGGAACTGCTCCGTTTGTGCCAGGCGCAGGGCCACCGCCAAAGCCGCGATGGTGTTGAGGTGTGGCCCGCCCTGCTCGCCGGGGAAGACGGCGCGGTCGAGTTTGCTCGCCAGGTCTTTGCGGTGGGTCATAATCATGGCCCCACGCGGCCCGCACAGGCTTTTGTGGGTGGTGGTGGTGACCACATCGGCGATGCCAATGGGGCTGGGGTGAACACCCGCCGCCACCAGCCCAGAGATGTGGGCGATGTCGGCCATGAAGTAGGCTCCTACTTTGTCGGCAATCTGGCGGAAACGCGCCCATTCGATGATGAAGGGGTAGGCAGAGTAACCAGCTACCATGATTTTGGGTTTGACTTCCAGGGCTTGTTGTTCGATGGCATCGTAATCTAAACGGCCGTTTTCTGGGTTCACAAAGTATGGCACGCTGTTGTAAATTTTGCCGGAACGGTTGACTTTGGCCCCGTGCGAGAGGTGGCCGCCGTCGTTGAGGTTGAGTCCCATGATGGTGTCGCCGGGGGTGAGCAGGGCGGTGTAAACGGCACTGTTGGCCGGTGCGCCGCTGAGGGGTTGCACATTGACGAACAGTTTATCGGCCGTGATGCCATTGGCAGCAAATAGCTCGGCAGCGCGGCGGCGGGTGAGGGCTTCCAGCACGTCGGCGTATTCCACGCCTTTGTAGTAACGGGGGTCGCTGTAGCGACGGTAACTTGCCAGTTCCATATCGGTGTCCAGCAAACTGGCCTGGGTTTGGCGGCGGCTTTCTTCGCTGGGGTAACCTTCGGCGTAGATGTTGCCAAAGGTGCTGCCAATGGCCTGGCGAACGGCCGTTGGGGCAGCACTTTCGGAGGCGATGAGGATGATGGTGCTGTCCTGGCGGTCGTCTTCAAGTTGTAAAATCTGGTTGAGTTCGGGGTCAAGTTCGGTAAGGGAGCCTGGGAATAGGAAATCTTGGGACATAATTTTCTCCAAATTTGGGTGTTTTGGTTAATCTAATTGACTAAAACGACGAGTGAATTGGCGAACGGCCGTTTCACAATACTTTTTTACATCTGACCAACGCATAGGAGTTAATAATTGGGGCATTGGCTGTTGTTCAGCATCTTCAAAGTAGACCAAAGCCCGTAAAACCATAGAAACAAACTCCGGTCTATCGTTGTATTTTATTGGAGCAAGTGCAAGCAATTGGTCAAGGGTTATGGTTTGGCGCAAAGCATACAAATCTACAAAATCACGTCGGGTTCCGCGAGATACAATAGCAGCTAATTTCATTAAACCAATATCAGTTGGAGAAGCTAATTCAATGCCATTAAAATGAATGGTAGGTTCAAGTAAAGGATGATGTTGGTAAATGAAACTGACATCTGTCGCCAACAGCCGGGTAAATAACATGTTATCTTGTTCAGAAACAACCTGAAACTGGTTACTTTTGGCTAATGTCTGTCGAATTTGTTCTCGTTCATTTATTAGAAGCAATAGATGTGTAGAAAACCAATCTAAATCAACAGATATTCTGTGTCCTAACTGTAATGCAAGTGCTGTACCACCGGCTAAATAAAACGCTTGAATAAAAGGAAGCGGGCGTAGAAAATCCAGAGCATCATGGCATGATGGGGGAATGGCTGTTCGATGGAAGTTTGTCATTTTATCAGGTAGTAGCCACCCAATCTGGCACTGTATATTCTTCGATACGAAGGGTAACACGCCATAGGGCAAAGGAGCGTTTGGATAACAGACGGAATCCATGTTGTTTGACCCACTCGGCAACTTTTGGTTCGCCATATCTGTTGAAAAGCCATTGTATTTGCTCCCATGATCCTTTTTCCAGAATGCGTTCTATGATAATTCCGGCATGTTTTTGAGGGTGCAACTTGTGAAGATTGTACTCTGGAAATAACCATGCACTGTCTTTCGGTAGTCTGTCAGGCGCAAAAGGTGTTTTTAGCATGTTTCAGGTAAAAGTCACAAGTTGGCCCCTGAAATAGTTTTCAGGGGTGATCTAAAAAGAATCATTGACCAAATAACAGAGGGATTTTAGCAGGAAATAAGGAGATTAAAAGGTGAAATTCTATGTATAATACACGGTATGGACATAAAATTGACCAATTTGTTAGCTGATTTGTATCAGGGATTCAAAGCGATTTATAACGGCCGTTTAATCAATATGATCCTTTACGGGTCTCAAGCACGTCAGGAAGCTATATCAGGTTCAGATATAGATGTATTAATTATATTAGATGGTCCTTTATCTCCTCTCGTGGAAATTGCACGAACAAGTGAAATTGTCAGCGATTTGTCACTGAAATATGACGAGGTGATTTCTTGCATGTTTGTGTCTTCTCAGGAGTGGGCGGAAGAAAGAAGTTCCTTTTTGCTGAGTGTTCAACAAGAAGGTGTTTGGGTATGACATCGGAGCAAAAAAAGTTGTTAGCAAAAGCGTTTGAGAATTTGCAAGCTGCCCGTTTATTGCAACAAGAAGGGTACCAGACAATCGCGGTTACCCGTGCTTATTATGTCATGTTTTATGTGGCACAAGCTTTGTTAATAGGGCAAGGTTTATCATTTGGTAAACACAGCGCGGTTATTGCCGCCTTCGGAAAGGAGTTTATCAAAACAGAAGTTGCCCCAATTGAATTACATCGTTATTTGATAGAAGGGTTTGAGGCACGTCAGGTAGCAGATTATCGAATTTTGCCATTTAATGACGAAGAAGTAATTCGGCATATTCAACAAGCAGAGAGATTTTTGTTTTTTGGTCAAAGTTTTTTAGAAACAGATTCTGCCAGGTCTTAATTTTACAGTTGCCTTAGGTTTTGCAGTTTATAACCTGGCCCCCTACGAGTTTCCCAACAAAAACGCCAGTGGGATGTGTACCCGTGCCCGCCAATCTCGTTCGGTGTGGTCGTGTCCATCAAACTTTTGTGTCAGCCAGTTTTTGCCCTGTTCATACCCGGCCAGCCGTAAAACCCGATCCATTTGCTGTTGAAACGGTTCATAGGTGGCATCTAAACCGGCCGTACCATAATCAAAATAAAGTTTGTGCTGCCCTGGGGGTGGCAAAACCCGGCCGAAATAAGCCACCAGTTGTTCCCCGCCAATGGGCCAATGGGTGGAGACACAACCCGCCCCGGCAAAAATGTGGGGGTATTCGGTGAGGGCGTAGAGGGAAATCAACCCACCCATGCTGGAACCCATGACAAAGGTGTGGGGCTGGTCGGGCAGGGTGTGGTAGGTGGCATCTATCAATGGTTTGACCTGATGCACCAGAAATTGCAAATAGAGATCAGAGTGAGGGGGGCCACCTGTTTCGGCTGCAAAAGCGGCCAGCTGCCCACTCTCCACCACTGGTTTTTGGGGCATATAATCCTGGCGGCGTTGTGGACTGTTCCAAATACCCACAATAATGGCTCCTGGCAGGCCAGTTTCTTGCATCAGTCGCACCATTGCCTCGTCTACACCCCAATCCACCCCAGTGGTGATGGAGGAGGTGGGGTCGAAAAGGTTTTGTCCGTCGTGCATGTATAACACAGGATAACGGCCGTTGTCATGGCTATAACCGGGCGGGCACCACACATCTATCGGGCGCGGGGTTATACCAACGGCCGAAACGTCTGGGTAGCGGGTGAGGGTGCCGGTGTCGTTTGTCAGTTGAATAGGAGTCATATGGATGAAAGGTTATAAGGGTCGCAGCTTTTTTGTTTGGCTCAGAACGGTTGCCAAAACGGATGTTTTGTAAATGATACATCATTTGTATCTATCCACCGCAAAGGCGTAAGGAAAAGAGAAAACCTTTGTGTTCTTTTTCAGCGACGTTGATGGATCAACCCGGCGAAAACCATTCGCCGACAGCCGTTCATCAAACCGCCAAAACACTGAAATCCACGTAAAATGGCCCAAATTCATCGAAAATTGCCCTTGACAGACCAATAAAAACCTTAACTTGTCAACAATAACCTCAAGGAAACCCAGTGAGAAAACCTACCTCATAATTACTGGCAACATGATAAAGTAACTAATTTTAGTTTCTACATCCTTTATATTGTTCAATAAAGCTGTCTCTCTTGAAGAAGTTGAAATGTGTAAATTGGTGGTTACTATAGTATTGGGCACAGCCGTATCTGTTACATCTAATGTTAATATAATCTCCTGACTAACATTACTCGCTAAATTTTCGAGGTTCCAAACCAGAGATGGTGTGGTTGTTATTGGTGGTAAACTGGCAGAAACAAATGTGAATTCGGCCGGTAATGTCACTGTCAGGATGCTTTGTTCCGCCAGAATACTCCCTTGATTACCATACGAGAGCGTCCGATGTATTTGCGAACCCGGTTCGGCTTGACCACCGTTCATGTTTATCCAGATGTCTGGGTAAGTTGAACCCAGTGTCACTTCATCCAAGTTCACCCAAATCTGGCTGGTTTCATTTTGGGCCACAATGAACTCTGATGAACTGGCGGCCGAATCAATTTGAACCACAAAGCTGTTCTGGCCTGGTGTATCTTCGCTCCCTATTTCATACGTGAAAGACAGGGTTGGGTGGCTTATATCTTCGGTGAGCCATACTGTCTGTGATATGGCTGAACGAAACATGCCTTGATCATCCTTAATACCCAAGGTAATTGTGATCTCTTCTCCTAACCAACTGTCCATTTCCATCCAATAATGAGACCATGAAGTGGTCGGTTCTTGCTCCGCCAGGGGAGCAGGCATGGCATGTGGGCCGCCGTAAGCACCCATATCATTTCGGCTGCCGTCAGGGTCATTGTATTGGGGATTTGGATCACCTGCGTTTTTGACAGGGGAATTGGAGATTAACCGGAAGTCGCCAGTAAAAGGGTTCAAGAAACTAGGATCGGCCGATACATTTCCATTGCTCCCGGTCTGATCAGGACAAGAAGTTGGATAGTTTCGCCAGTTTCCCCAAACATCATTGTAATAAACAGTTTGCATACATTGAGGATAAGAATCAAAAGCCCCTAAACCCACCCTATCAGCGTCTACTACGATATTATTTCGTATTTCATCACTTTGATTTGGCCAAATGGTCTCTCTGTTTGCCACAAAGGTGTTATTGTGTAAAAACAAGCTGGCTGAGTAATAAACTTCAAGACAAGACCCTGTATTGTAACCTTTGTTGAACCAGAACACATTGTTCTCAACTCGTGTATTTTGCGCGTAAAAATAGATACACGCTGCCTGAGGCGTTGTTACAAAAAGCGAGGCATAGTTCTTAATAAACCAGTTCCATCGTATAATGACATCGTTTGAAGCAACATAGACGGCACTTTTTAAACCGCTAGAGTTATTAATGAGCCGATTGTTAATCAGTTCTGAGCCATTGCTATTCCGAAAACTGATAGCACCTGCCTCGTAGCCATCTGAGCCGTCAATGATTGTAAACCCTTCAATGAGTGTGTTGGGTGAGTTATTCACATCAAAAACAGTAGTGACATAATTACCATCTACAGTTGTATACAGGGGGCCACCTATACTGCGTATGGCTAAACCTGACTTTGATTGAATAGAGATGTTTTCCTGATATGTTCCAGGATAAACCCATATAGTTCCTGATACACTTTCATCTACAGCAGCTTGAATGGTGGTATACGCACAGGCGGGTAGACCAAGATCGCCAGATGGTCGCACACACTTGTCTGGTGGGGCATCAGACTCTAACCCCAACATCATACCGTATTCACCTGTATGGTGTGCCTGGGCATTGTAAACAGGAGGTTCATAGCCGCCTAGAAACCAGGCAGCAGAATTTGTCTCTTCAAACTGGCTATTCACAAGCACATTGTCTTCTGGCGGCATGACAAGGTTGAAGGCGCGTATCGGTGCAAAAGGGAGAACTGTATCCGATAGAACGCCGTAAGATGGGGCAGAAATAGAAAGTTCGTGATCTCCTC
>CAZPEJ010000253.1:0-7281 GCA_964585465.1 uncultured Ardenticatenaceae bacterium | reverse complement strand
TAAATAGCCCGTTTGTAAGGCGTGCCATCTACCGTGCCTACCAGGTCAAAATTAGCCTGTCCATTATTGGTTGCCAGGCGAACGTGCATTGTCTGGCCTGCCTGGGCCGCCAGCACATATTGGTCATATGTGTTGGCTTCGATCACACCACTTAAGGAGGCAGAAACGGCTCCAGGCGCAAACTGAATACGTGTTGGGGTCAACGTGGTGGCAGTGGCCGGAACGGTTGCCAGGGGGGTGGCAGTGGCGGCTGGGGGGACAGTGGAAACGGCCGTTGTGGGAACAGATTCGGCCGTCAGGATAATGGGCGTGGGGTTAGAAACGGCCGAATCACTCCCCGCCCCTTGTTGATTGCAAGCTACCAATATCAAAACCAATACCAATAAAAACAGTTTCACCAATTTTTGCATCATCATTTCACCTGTCGTATTGATTCACCAAACAACTTTCCACTACTTTAGATGTTCTCTGCGCCCTCTAGCCTTACAAGTTGTTATCTGCCTGTTTCCATGTTATTCTGGGCATCCGAGGCGCGGAGAGAAACAAAAACCCTGCATCCCTGCGTCTCCGCACAAAAACCTTTCTTTCTGATAAACTTAAATCCAAAACAGGTAATTTTATGAATACACCCGAACAAATCGAAATAGCCCTGGAGCGCATTTTGCCCCGTGTGGCAAAACCCGGCCGTTACACGGGCGGCGAATATAACCAGGTAGTCAAAGATTGGGGGCAGTTAAAAGACCAGGATGGGTTCACCGTAGCCCTGGCTTTCCCCGACATTTACGACCTGGGCATGTCTAACCTGGGGTTAATGATTCTTTATGACATCATCAACAAACACAAAAACTTGCTAGCAGAGCGTGTGTATTGCCCCTGGGAAGATATGGAAACCATCATGCGGCAGCAGCATATTCCTCTCTTCTCGCTGGAAAGCAAACACCCCATCCGCGAGTTTGACCTGTTGGCAATTAGCCTGCCGTATGAACAGCTATTTACCAATACCCTCAACCTGATGGATCTGGCAGGAATGCCTGTTCGTTCTGCCGACCGGGACGAAAGTTACCCGTTGGTTATCGCAGGCGGGCACGCCTGTTACAACCCGGAGCCAATGGCCCCCTTTATTGACCTGTTTGTCATTGGTGAAGGGGAGGAAGTGATTCTGAAGATTATTGGCACCTTGCGAGCAGCCCACCATTTAGACCGGGAAACTCAGTTGCGGTATCTGGCACAAATTGAGGGGTGTTATGTGCCACGTTTTTATGATGTGGATTACCACGAGGATGGCACCATTGCCAGCATTACCCCCAACCAACCCGAAGCCCCACGTAAGGTCTTAAAAACGATTGTGCCGGTGATGCCGCCGCCAGTGACAAACTTTATCATTCCGTTCATCGAACTGGTTCACAACCGCGCCCCCATTGAAATTATGCGCGGCTGCACACGGGGTTGCCGTTTTTGCCATGCGGGCATGATTACCCGGCCGGTGCGCGAACGGCCGGTTTCCGAAATCCTCACGGCAATGGAGCAAATTCTGGATAACACCGGATATGAGGAAATTGCTCTGCTCTCCCTCTCCTCCAGCGACTACACCCATGTGTTGGAATTGACAGAAAAAATTGGCAAACAGTTTGGGCATTTGGGCCTAAACATTTCCCTGCCCTCTTTGCGGATTGAATCCGTCTCTACCCGGTTAATGGACAACCTGGGGGATAACAGACGGGGCGGTTTTACCCTGGCTCCCGAAGCAGCCACCGAAAAAATGCGGAATACCATTAACAAATATGTGTCTGATGCAGAGTTGCTGGAGACGGCGCGGGAGATTTATCGGCGGGATTGGCGCACCATCAAGCTGTATTTCATGATTGGGCATCCCATGGAGGAAATGGAGGATGTGCAAGCCATTATCAACCTGTCGAAAGCGGTGCTGGCGGAGGGGCGCAAGTTTCATGGCAACAAAGCCAGTGTGAATGTGGGGGTGAGTACGTTTATTCCCAAACCCCACACCCCCTTCCAATGGGAGCCGATGGATGAGTCGGAAAAGGTGTATGCCAAGATTGAGTTGTTGCGGCGGGAGTTGCGCGGGCAGGGGTTGGCGTTGCGCTGGAATGATCCGCAGGAGTCTGTTTTTGAGGGGTTTCTTAGCCGGGGCGACCGACGGGTGGCGGAGGCGGTGGAACGGGCATGGCGCAAGGGGGCGAAGTTTGATGCCTGGAATGAACATTTCAGGTTAGAGGCGTGGATTGAGGCGTTTGAGGAGGAGGGGTTGGACCCTTACTTTTATACACATCGGAAACGGCCGTTAGACGAGTTATTCCCCTGGGAACATATTGATGTGGCAGTGACAAAACGTTTTTTGACCCAGGATTATTTGATGAGCCAGAAACAGGAAACGCGGGTGGATTGTCGTCATCAATGTTTTGCCTGTGGTATTTTGCCCAAGTTGAAGGAGCTACGCAGCACGACCCCCGACGAAGCGTGGGAATGCCCGCCCGTCAGCAAAATCAGCGAACGAAAGCGAAAAACGGCCGATTCTGTTACAATTCCGCTGTCAATGATTCAATAACCTCTCGCACAAAAGCGCAGAGAATAAAGCGGCTAATAGCTAAAAGCTATCAGCGATTAGCTATCAGCTATCAGCGATTAGCTATCAGCTAACACGGAGGTTTTCATGGGTGCCAGACATTCTATTAGCAAATATCAAATCATGATGTATGGGGGCGAGGGCGGGTATCAAAACTGCCGCGCTCAGATTAACTTGCATACTGACCAGGGGTTGGTAGGGTTTATTAAGTTTCACGAAGAGGGGCAGGCTGTTGGCAAAGATAGTGATGAAAATAACAAAATCACCATGCACCTGCCTATGAGCCGTTTTCATGATGTGGTAGATATGTTGCGGCATGAACGGCCGATTAACTTCTACTTTGTGGCAAATGCTTTTCTCTCCACCGATGCCGAAATGGTGGGGGCGCACGAACAAGGGTAAGTTTTTGAATGGAACGCGGATGACACGGGTGCGTCGGATTTTCGCGGATTTTTCGTCTTACCCGCGTCTATCCGCTCTATCCGCGTAACCCGCGTACCATTCCGCCAAAAACTTACGATTCAAACTGGTCAAATAACTTGTGCAGTTCGCGGGGTTGGGTGCGGGTGAGTTCAGCAACGCGGTCGGTGGTTTCGCGCAGGCTTTGACTGAGAACGTTAATGAGTTCCAGCGACAAATCTGGGTATTGCCGCGCCAGGGCAATCAATGGTTCGCGGCGCAAGCGTAATGTGAGCGTGTCTTGCAAGGCAATGGCAGACGAGGAACGGGGGCTGTTGTCGAACAGGTTCATTTCGCCAAAATAGGCGTGTGCTTCTACAGTTGCCAGCCGCACCACCGAACCTTTCCGACGGCCGCTTCGTTCTACCCCCACTTTGCCCCGCACCACCACATACATCACCCCACCAGCATCTCCTTCACTAAACACAGTGGTATCGGCCGGGAAAAACTCCTCCTCACACACATTTGCCAATACTTTTAACTGGTCTATGGTCATGTTTTGGAAAAACAACACTTCTTTGAGAAAGATGATGCGTTCGATAATGGATAACATCGCATTCTCCTTGAGAACGGGTTGGCCGATGATACGGCCGTAAACGATTTGAGCCGCCTGGCGCACTTCCGGGTGGGGGTCGTCCAGGGCCGATTGGGCCAGAGCCAACAGTTGCACCGGCGAAAAACCGAGCCGGGCCGAGGGGGGGGCAATAAAAAAGGTAGCCATCGAATCGGGTTGAGCGGGTGGGGCAGGTTCCTGACTGGCGGCAGGCTCCTGGTTAACAACAGGTTCACCAGAAAGGGCGTTGAGCAGGTCGGCGGCAGAACGGCGGCGTTTCCGGCGAGCGGTGGGGTCTTCTTCATCGGGTTTTGGTTCGGCCGTTTTGGGGTCTGGGTCTGGTTTGGTCGGGGTGGGCGGGGTGGCAGCCAGCCCCATCTCACCCAGAACATAAAGGGCAATGGTTCGCAGCCAGGGATCGCCATGTTTGTCGCTGATAAGTTGCTCAATGGTTTGGCGGGTGTTGGGGTGGCGCATCTCCCATTTGGTACGGCCGATTTGTAACAATTCGGCCGTTTTGGCGGTTGGGTTGAGCAGTGGGGCAATCAAATGGGCAATTTCGGGGGAGGTAAACGATTCCAATGCTTCAATGGCATTGGCATGGATGTGGGGGGATGGGTCGGAAAGGGAGTCTTGCACGATGTGAATGGCGTTGGCTTCGTGAACGGCGGTTAACAAATAAAAAATCTCTGCAATCAGGCGTTGGTTTTGCTCCTGCAAAGCGCGGTGCAACACTCCCAGGCTAGACTGTTTGTGCAAACCGGCCGCCAGAGCTTCTATCCGTCCCAGGTTGCTATAAATCACCAACAAGTTACCGATGATATGAGTATTGATGAGGGGCGCATACTCCCGTTTGTTGATGCGGCTCAGGATAACTGCCGCCATTTTTCGCAGTTGGGTATCGGGTGAATCGAGCAAGCCATGAACGGTAGGAATGGTGGCCTTGCCTAGCTGCACCAGGGTATTAACGGCCGTTGCCCGTACCGCTGGGCTGGCATCCGACAAAGCAGTGGCAATAGCGCGGTGGGCATCGTGCGAGCCTTGTTGCCCCAGTGTCACCAAAGCCGCCTGCCGCACCCGTTCAATTGGGTCTTGTAGCAGGGGAATCACTCTGGAAATCACCAACGAAGCCCGGTCTGCGAACCGTTTGTGGGTGGCAAACCCCTCAATTGCCAGGGCCGCTTCCAGGCGCACCTCGTCGGCCGGGTCGTTGAGATAGTTGACCACCTTCAGGGCAAAACTGCCATCCCCGGTGCGGCGCAGCGCATGAATGCCTGCCACCCGTTCCTCCGATTGTGGGCTGACCAACAACTTATCCACTTGTTGCAAGGCGGGGTTTTGAAACGTGGTGTCACTGGTGCGGAGCAGGGGTGGCAACGATTCCGCCCGCACTTCGGCATCGGCATCATCTAATAGGGTGAGGGCCAGGGAAAGAAATTGGCGATTTGTCCCACCGTCCAGCCGCTCCAGCCCTGCCAGGGCGGAACGGCGCACCAACCCGGCATCATCTTGTAACAGGTCGGTGTATAGCTGGCGCAATCCGTCGCCGCGCAAATCGGCCGCCAGCAAAATATCCAGGATGGTGGCTCGCACATGGGGGTTGGGGTGGCGGCGGGTGGTTTCGGCCAGAATGGGAACGGCCGTTTCCCCACCCACTTCACTAATCAGTCGGGCCATAAAGATGGTAAATTCGTCGCTGGGGCTTTCTTCTAACTTTTTCTTCAGGCTGTTGAGGGCGGTGGGGTCGGCCACATTGATTTCTTCTGCATCTTGCACCAACAACGAGGCGTAATCCTCTTGCTCCAGCAGCGAAACCAACGCTTTGGTGTATTGCTGCCGTACCTGGAAGGCCCCAACCAGATACAAAAGGGAAAAGAGGGCGATTAACACAGGCACAAACCAGACAAACGCCACCAGGGGTAATAAGACGAAGGCACTGCCGATGATGGAGCCAATAGGGACGATAATGCCAGCAATAAAAGCCCGCACCCGCCCCTTCACATTCAGAGGTACGGCGTTGTAGAGCAGGCTATCGGTGGGCTGGCGGAAGGTGGTGTAAAAAACGGTCAGGTTGAGGTAGGCCAGGGCGGCTGCGCTGCTGTTTTCGGTGAGCAGCAACACCGCGCAGATGAGGAAGGTGGCAGTTGGGTAGACCAGGTTGGCGTTTCCCAGGCCAAAACGGTTAATAAAACGGCCGAATAACAGCTGAATAGGCAATACAATCAGGTTGGTAATGCCAATGAGGCTGGCGACGTAGCTGGAGATGGCTGTGGTGGAACCCAGGTCGCGCAAGAAAATCTCGCCGGCCTGGTAGTTGACGATGGGGTTGAGAATCATCAAGGCCAGGGTAAAACCCAACATCCACATCAGGTAACTGGATTGGCGGATAGCCCCGTACCCATCGCGCAAACCGGTTAAGTAGTTGCTACGTTTTTGCCCCTCAACGGCCGTTTTTACCGTTGGGGTGTCTTTTAACAGGCGGGGCATGAAGGCCGCCAACAGGGTAACAACCATCAACAGGATGAGCCACAGGTCAATAATACGCCCTGGGTCGTTGAAATAGTTGTTGAGCGAGGCCAGGGTGAGGCCGGAGATGATGCTGGCAAACCGGGCCGCCGAAGCCACCACTGGCACAATCCGTTTGGCTGAACGGGTGTCGTAAAAGGCGTTGACGTATGTCCACCAATGCAGGAAAAAAGCATCGTTGCCGATGACCAGAAAGATGAGGTAGATGAGGGGGAAGGCGATGGTGTTGAACCCTTGCCCCAACAGCAGGCGGCCAATGCCAACACCCAGCAGGTTCACCAGCAAGATGGCAACGAGCAAGCGGTCGTTGGCTACGCGGTCGGCAAAGGCGGTGTAAACGGCCGTTACCAGCAACGATAACAGCGCGGCCCCCATTGTTACCTGGGGCAAAGCGGCCAGCCCCACCTGGTCTAACACCGCTCCGTACACAATACTCCGCCCCCAGATGTTGCCAATCACCGCCAGCAGCAACATCAAAATTAACAACCCCACACGAGGCCGTTCGTTGGGGCGAATGTTGAGGGCACGATTGAGCAGGGTGTTGAGAAAAGTGGGCATGGCGGGTGTTGAATGGTGAATGAGGGGAACTTCACGATTCACAATTCACGATTTGTTTTTCCTCAAGGTGAGCTGTAACTTAACATCAGGCGGTCTGCGGGGCGAATGAAGGCACAACGGCCGTTGATGGATAGCTGCACGGTCTGTCTGTCTTCACTCACCTGGATTTGTGGCTCCTGGGCATTGCCGCCCAAAAAGGCAAAGGTGACAGTTTCGCTCAGGACAAAGGGTGTACCGGTTAAGGTCAGGTTGGCCTGGCCTGCTGGGGCTGCCTCGCCACGATTACAGCTTTCGGCATAGGCGACATCAACGGCCGTTACCGGGTAATCCTGCCCAGGGGCAAGCGGGGTGTAACCCGGCACTGCATCGCCACTGGTGGCAAAGGTGCGGTCGGAGCGGTCTATCTCCAGGCTGGAGGGGTTGATTCGTATTTTGGCGTAATGGGTGATGATGGCTCCTTCCGGGTAGCTGATGAGGCTGTAGTTGGCGGCTCCGCCCACGTTGACCAGGGTGAGGTATTCGGCCGGGGTGGAGGAGGTCATGTGGTGACAGTAAATGGAAAACGGCCGTTCCGGGGCGGCTCCATAGTATAGGGTATATTCCC
>CAZPEJ010000252.1:0-7312 GCA_964585465.1 uncultured Ardenticatenaceae bacterium | reverse complement strand
AAATTAAACAACTGACAGAACTGAGATTAGAGATTGGAGATTGGAGATTGAAACAATCGCTAATCTCCAATCTCCAATCTCTTGTAGATTATTTAATCCGCGTTCCTAAACAAAAGTACGGCCTGTTGTATCGTGTATCTCGCAAGTAGGAGCATACGGTACAAAAACATCCATTTTTATAGAACTTTCAAAATTTATTGAAAGTATAATACACTAAAACTTTGATTGTGTCAATTTTCACAAAACAATGAGTTCTTCTTCCCTGTCTACTTCCTCCCGCCTACCACGTCGGCTTAAATTTATTTATGGGTTAGGGGATTGGGGCACTTCGGCCGCCACCACTGCCCGCAATGCGTTTTGGTTTTTCTTTTTAACCAATGTGGTTGGGATTGACGCGGGTCTGGCTGGTTGGGCGGTGTTGGTGGGTAAAATATGGGATGGTATCAATGATCCGTTGATTGGTATGGTGAGTGATCATTTGAATACGCGCTGGGGACGCAGACGGCCGTTTCTCCTTTTTGGAGCCGTTCCCTTCGGCCTCACCTTTTTCCTGCTGTTTTATGTGCCACCCATTGAGAGCCAAATGGGGTTGGTTGTTTATTACAGCCTGGCGTTTTTGCTTTTTGATACCCTCTACACCCTGGTAAATGTGCCCTACACCGCTTTGATCCCTGAATTGACCGAAGATTACGACGAACGTAGCAACCTGGCGGGCTGGCGTATGTCTTTTTCAATTTTGTCCGCGCTGGTCACAGGGGGCACCTTCACGCTGTTGGCGGAGGATGTTTTGGGGCAATGGCTGGGCGGGGGCACGGCGGGCATTCGGGCTGGGTATGCGTTAACGGCCGCTATTTGGGGCATCACATTAACCTTCCCATTGCTTCTACTCTTCAAAACGATACAAGAGCCAGCCCACACCCCCGATACCGACCCCTTTCATCCCATTCAGACCTTCAAGGAGGTGTTTAGTAATCGGCCGTTTCGCCTGGGAGCCACCATTTACCTGCTCAGTTTTGCCACAGTAGATGTAGTATTGGTGGTATTTGTCCGTTTTTTGGTAGATTATGTGCGGGTAGAACCATATTTTGATAACCTGATTCTGGCCGTCGTTTTAGGGTTGGGGTTTATGACCATGCCCCTGGTGGTCTACCTGATGCGCCGGTTTGGCAAACGGAATACCTACATCGCCAGTATGATGTTTATGGCGGTTGTTTTAGTTATCATCAGTCTGATTCCGCCAGGAGGGCAAAACCTGGTCTTGTTAGCGGCCGTTTTTGGCGGTCTGGGGTTTGGGGCGGCCAACGCCGTTCCCTGGGCCATCGTAGCCGACGTGGTAGAAGTAGATGAATTAAAAAGTGGCAAACGGCGAGAAGGTGTATATGCCGGGTATCTGGTATTTTTTCGTAAACTGGTTTCGGCCGTTGCCATCTTTGCCGTCGGCCAATTGCTTTCAGCCACAGGTTTCATCAGCAGCACCACCGGCAGCGTCTACATCGAACAACCAGCCGCCGCCTTACAAGCCCTCCGTTTTTTGATTGGAGTTGTACCGGCCGTCATGTTACTATTGTCCGTCGTAGTGGCCTGGCAATACCCATTGGACAAGGCAGCCTACGAAAAAATTTTGCACCAACTAGAAACCCAACGACACAAAGACAACGAACCCACCACCCCTTGATCTATGAACATGAGCGTATAAACAGCGCAAAAGCAATTTCGCGGCTACGGCTGTATCCCTGTACCGCTACAAAGGAGAAACAAATGCTAAAAATTGGCGATCCCGCCCCAGAATTTGAACTGCTTTCAGACACATCTGCCCCTACAAAACTATCGGATTTTCGTGGGCAGCGGCTGATCCTTTTCTTTTACCCCAAAGCCGACACCCCCGGCTGTACCACCCAGGCTTGTGGGTTTCGGGATCAATTCCCCATCATTACAGCCCATGATGCCACTGTGATTGGAATTAGCCCAGACGAACCCCAAAAATTAGCCAAATGGAAGGCAAAACAATCGTTGCCTTATCAGTTACTTTCCGATCCAACCCACCAGGTTGCCGAGGTTTATGGGGTATGGGGAGAAAAGAAACTGTATGGCAAAAGTTACATGGGCATTCTTCGCAGCCACTTTGTGATTGATGCCGAAGGCAAAATTGCAGACATCCAGATAAAAATCACCCCCGAAGATAGTGTGGCACGAGCCGTTAAGTCTGTAAAAAAGTAAAAAAACTTCAGGAGGACGATATGACAAGGACAATTGTAGTGTTGGATGGTGACCAGACAGGGCAGGAGCTTTTGTTGGAGGCGTTGCGGGTGTTGGATCCGCATGTGATTCGTTTTGAGACCAACTTTATGCACTTTGATTTGAGCCTGGAAAACCGGCGGGCTACCCGCAACCAGGTGGTGTATGACGCGGGCAAAGCGATGCGCGAACACCGGCTGGCTCTAAAGGCAGCCACCATTACCCCGGAAGGCAAAGGGGATGTGGGTAGCCCAAACGCCATTTTGCGCGAACAAATAGACGCAGAAATTATATTGCGTACCGGGCGGCGTATTCCGGGGGTACGGCCGGTTGGTGGGGTGCATTCCCCCATCAGTGTGGTGCGAATGGCGCGGGATGATGCGTATGGGGCCAAAGAGTGGCGCGAAGGGGCCGACGGGGATGGGGATGAGATGGCGTATCGCACAGAAAAAATTTCGCGCAAAGTTTGCCGGGCGGTGGCTGAATATGCCTTTCAACATGCCCGCCGCACTGGGGCCAAAGTGTTTGGCGGCCCTAAATACACAGTTAGCCCGGTCTATGAAGGGATGTTCAAGGAAGAACTGGATGCAGCGGCAAAACGGTACCCGGATGTGCGGTATGAACCCCAACTAATTGATGCGACGCTGGCTTTGTTGCTGGCAACTACCGGGGACGCGATGGTGATTCCTACGCTCAATCGGGATGGGGATTTGATTTCTGACCTGGTGTTGCAAATGTTTGGTTCGATTGCTGGTTCGGAGTCGCTGGTGATCTCCATTGATGACAGTGGTAAGGTGGATTGTGTGATGGCGGAGGCTCCACACGGCACAGCCCCAGCCTTGCAAGGGCGTAATGTGGCTAACCCGATGGCGATGATCCTGGCGGGGGCGGCTTTGTTGGGGTATATGGATGAGATGGATGCCAAACGGGCCAGTCGGGCGATTTATGAGGCAACGGTGGAGACGGTGTATGATGGGATTCGCACATCTGATTTGAGTGGTTCGGCGCATACAGATGAGTTTACAAATGAGATTATTCGGCGGGTGAAGGCAAAATTG
The DNA here is from genome assembly GCA_964585465.1 of uncultured Ardenticatenaceae bacterium. Taxonomy (GTDB): domain Bacteria; phylum Chloroflexota; class Anaerolineae; order Promineifilales; family Promineifilaceae; genus CAZPEJ01. The sequence goes on along the minus strand of CAZPEJ010000252.1, from coordinate 4,019 downwards.
GAGGTTTGGTCAACGTTGGGGTAATGGTTGTGATCGAAAAAGAGCCAGTCACATTGTTGGTGACTGGCTCTTTTTGTTGCCCAGTTTATGAGTTGCTCTGGACGTATTCTGGGGTTACGGCTTGCACATAAACTTCAATTTTGTCCCCGTTTTCGGCCGTTCCGGTGAATTTCCAGGTGGGTTGGAAAACGACGGGCGGGGGAGCGTAGCTCACTTCCTCGGTTTGGGGGAAGATGTAGGTTTGGAAGTAAACCAGTTCAACCGCGTTGAAGCTAATTTGTTGATAGATGTAAGGTTGATAAGGTTCAGACGGCAGGGGTTCGACCATCACATCGCTGGCGGGCAGTTCGCTGGGGTCTATTACCTTGTCAATGGTTGTCCAGTCAAGTACTGGGTAGGCCAATCCTGCATCCCGTGAAGCCTGTCCATTGACAGTAACCTTCAACCCGTCGGGCAAATCGGCCGGGGCACTGGGCAGAATGTAGATTTCGCCGGTGTTTACAGCCAGGGTTACGCTGCCGTCATCCATCCGTTGGATGTTGCCTTCCAGGTAGATGTAGTTTCCATCGAACGGTTCCCAACCGGTCAGTTCAACGGTTGTGCCGTCTGCTCCAACGATACCCCAGATGTGTACTGGGAACCCGGCGTGTTCGTTTTGTTGGGAGGAGGTGACCAAATCGGCCGTATTTCCAGTGAGCAAGAACAACTTAGAACCGTATACTTCGATACGAGGCGGTAAATTGGCATCTTCGGCTGCGGTGTATACGGAAGGCCAGGTATACAGGTGAAGTTCTTCACCAGGTTGATAGGTGCGTGTCCAGTATTGGTAAAAACCAGGGGCCGGTTCTGGCATGGGCGTGGGGAAGTTGGCCGGGTTTGCCCAGATGTTATAGGGCAGGTTGTTTGCCAGAATACCGCTTTGTAACAAAGCCCACGCTTCTTCCGCAGAACTCAGGGGGTAACGCCCCAGGGTGTCTAGTGCATTGTACAAGTTGTATTGCACATAGATAATTTGCCCATCGCCGTTGACGGAGACGTAAATTTCTGCATTGTTAGCGGGTTTATCATCTATCAAACGGATAAAGTTCACTTCTGAATCAGCGTACCCCTTTTGAATCATGTAGGGGAAGTTTAACAGACCGCGCTGTTGCAGATAGGTTTCGGCTACGACGGAGGCCTGTTCAAACGAAGGCAGACGGTTGAAGTCAAGGGTCAATGCAGAGTCATAGAGTGAGACACCGGTGTTGTAAATGTTCAAAGTTTGTGTGCCGTTGTAGGTGTTGTAGAAGACGGGTAACGGTACGGCCGAATCGCTGTTTGGATCCTCAAATTGGGATTGGGTGTAGAGCGGGCCGGTGAAACCAAATTTGTTTGCCAGTTCACGCGCCTGTTCTAAGGTGAGGCTGAACTCTGTCTGTTGCAACACGTTAGCAGCGCGTGGTTCAGTTGGTAAGGTCGTATTCAACACAAAGGTGGTGTTGGAGAATACGTCTACAAAGATAAATGGGCCGTCTATGGCTGGGCCGCCAATAAAAGCGTTCTCTTCCACCCCGCCACCGATGCCAGGGCCACCACCTCCCGCACCTTGTGTGGCTGGCAGGGCTGGCAGTTGGGCCAGTTCTTGGGGAGCTTCTTCTGTGACCCCGCTGGTGGGGGTAACGGCCGATTCTGTGACATTGGCAATAATTCCCGGCTCTGTGGTGCCCTGGCCGTTAAACATCGTCCAGGCAAACAGAGCAATGAGTACAACTGCGGCAAGGCCGCCGAAAGCAAATCCTATACGTTTCATGGTAAATTGTTCCTTTAAGTTTAAGATGATTGTTTGCCAACCGGAAGGTTCAGGCAAAACTTTTTTTTGTTGAGTTGCCACCTTGGCGGCACGGGCCAGACGTGCCTCCAGGCGGGAAATAAATTGAGGGGCGGGTTCTGTTTGTCGGGCTGTTTTGAGCAAGTCGGCCGCCAATTGAACTTCTGGGTGGTCACTTGATTCGGGTAACGGCCGTTCCGCCAACATCACCGTCAACAGAACATCCAACTCATCTGCTAATTCTTGTTCGCTCTTCTTCATCATGACCGTTCCTCCCGTCCCGGATTGAGTTGATCCTGCAAATCACGCAAACCACGATGCACCAACATTCGCACAGCCGCTTCATTTTTGCCCACCATTTGAGCGATCTCTGCCACTTCTAATCCGGCAAACAGACGCAAGGTAAGGGCTTCGGCCCGGTCGGGGGCAATGGTTTGTAATTTACGAGCGACCATCTCAAGCTGTAGTTGACGGCCTATCTGTTCTTCATAATTTTCACCATCTGAGATATAAGCGGCCGTTTCCAATTCCACCTCTGGCCGATGGCGGCGAAACAAATCCGCTTCTTTGTGTCGCGCAATTCCAAACAACCAAGCCACAAACGGCTGCGGCCCACGATAGCTTTTTATGCTCTCCATGGCCGCTAAAAACGTCTGGGAAGTCAGGTCTTGAGCGTCTTGTTCGTTGCCTACCCGCACTAGCAGGTAGCGATATACCCGATTGACATAACGGTGATACAGTTCTGAGAAGGCGGCCAAGTCCTTCTGGGCCCGCCGTATCCACAGCATATCATCATCGGTGGTTGGTACTGCACTGCTGGGGGGCATTTCCGCCAGCAGCATTTGGATTGTGAACATGTATTTTCTCCGCGAAGTGTCTACAAATCCTTGTTGTTGAGTGACATATAAATGTCGTGAGAACGGCTCAATTTATAACAGGGAATTTTGGATGAGTTTTTTTACTATGCTGCATGAAGTCATCAATAGACATTATTGGAATTAACTTTAAGTCGCGCAGAGACGCTGAGAAGGAAAACTCTCCGCGCCCCTGCGCCGCTGCGCGAGAAACCTTATTTCCGATAAACTTTAATTGACAGTTGGCTAAAGGAGATCAGAAATTGAAAAATCTCTGATCTCTAATCTCCAATCTCAAGCCGCCTATTTTCACCCCTGATTACGATATAATGTATCCATGCTTCTGATTCTCACCCATGAAAATGCTGATTTTGATGCAGTAGCTTCACAATGGGCTGCGGCCAAATTGAACCCGAACGGGATACCGTTGCTTTCGCGGCGTATCAATCGGAATGTGCAACAGTTTTTGGCGTTATATTGGGACGCTTTTCGGTTTGTGCGCCCGGCAGAGTGGCATCGGCGGCGGGTGGATGAGGTGTTGTTGGTGGATACCCATGCGTTGAGTAGTGTGCGCGGTCTGCCACGCCACCCCCAGGTGCGGGTTATTGACCATCATACCACACATCGGCGGCATGAAAACTGGAATTATCATGTAGAACCGTTGGGCGCGGCCACCACGATTTTGGTGGAGATGTTACAAACGGCCGGTTTGACACTGACGACTGAGGAAGCCACGCTGCTGTTGTTGGGCATCTATGAAGACACGGGCAGTCTGACGTATGACACCACCACCGCCAGAGACGGCCGTTCTGCTGCCTGGTTGTTGGAACAAGGGGCACAGTTGAGTGTGGTGCGCCGTTTTTTGACGATGGCCCTCACCCCAGGGCAACAAACCTTATACGGCCGTTTACAGGAAGGTTGCCGTTGGGTACAGGTGAATGGTCTGGCGGTGGTGGTGGCGGCTGCCCAGGCTCCAGAAAAGTTTGAAGAGGAGATTTCTGCGGTAGCCCATCGGTTGCGTGATGCTTTGTCGCCTGCGGCTCTGTTTATTTTGGTGCAGGTGCGGCGGGATGTGCAACTGGTAGCCCGCAGTTCCACCGACCATGTGAATGTGATGGTGGTTGCCAGGGCGTTGGGCGGTGGTGGGCATAGCCGGGCGGCAGCGGCCATGGTGGTGGGACGGCCGTTGGCCACTGTGGTGGAAGATGTGTTAAATTTACTGCCCCAGGCGGTTATGCCGGTGGGGCGGGTGGAACAAATGATGTCCTACGGGGTGCAAACCATCCCCCCCACAACCCCTATTCAGGAAGCCGCCCTGTTGATGCAACGGTTTGGTTATGAAGGGTACCCGGTGGTAG
>CAZPEJ010000251.1:0-7326 GCA_964585465.1 uncultured Ardenticatenaceae bacterium | reverse complement strand
CAACAACACCTATGGGTGGGGGCGTATTGACGCGCTGGCTGCATACAATGGTGTTATTCCTGCCCTGGAATTACAGAAAACAGCCTCGGCAGATAGTGTTTACTCTGGGGAATTGCTGACCTATACCCTCACTATCACAAATCTGAGCATCGCATCTGCCACTAGCAATGTGTTGCTCACTGATACCATTCCAACTGATACCACGTTTGTCACTGCTACCGGCAACTATACAATCACCGGTGACGTGGTTACCTGGCACAATGACAGTCTGGCGGCCGATAGTAGTTGGACGGTGGAGTTGGTGGTGCAGGTGACGTTGGAGGAGGGAACGGTTAGTAATGAGACGTATGGGGTTGAGAGTGATCAGGTTTCGGCCGTTTCTGGCGAACCTGTTAACACAATCGTGAACATTCCACCAGTGACCGAGTGGAAATTGTATTTGCCGGTTATGGTGAAGCCGTGACGTGAAACGTGTGACGTGAAACGTGTGACGTGAAACGTGAAACGTGTGACGTGAGGTGTGAGGGATTTGTTGAGACATGCGATGTTGATGGCGGTTATCAACATCGCATGTCTGCCAAGGGGTCGGTATGAAACGTGCAGTCAGTGTGAGTCTGGGAGCATCTGACCGGGACAAAACGATTGAGGTTGAGTTATTGGGTCAGCGCGTTTCCATTGAAAGGCAAGGAACGGACGGGGATATTGCCAAGGCCACTGCCCGTTTTACTGAATTGGATGGCAAAGTAGATGCGCTGGGGGTGGGTGGTATTGATTTGTGGGTGGAGATGGAGGGGAAAAAGTATCCCCTGTATGCAGCCCACAAGATGATCCAGCAGGTGCGCCAGACTCCTGTGGTGGATGGTAGTGGGTTAAAGAACACCCTGGAACGGCATGTTGCCACTGCTTTGGTGGCTGCGTTGGGGCCACAATATGCAAAAGGGCGGGTGATGATGACGGCCGGGGTGGATCGGTATGGGATGACGCTGGCTTTTTTTGAACAGGGGTACGAGGTGGTGTGTGCGGATCTGATGTTTGCCCTGGGTATTCCTATTCCTGTGCGTTCGTTACCTGCCTTGAAACGGTTAGGCAAGTTGTTAATGCCTGTTGTCGGCCGTTTACCTATCTCGGTGTTGTATCCCACCGGCGAAAAACAAGACCAGATTGTGCCCAAATTTCAACGTTATTATGAGTGGGCAACGGTGATTGCCGGGGATTGTCATTACATTAAACGGCATATGCCGGATAATTTGCAGGGTAAGGTGATTGTCACCAATACGACGACAGCCAAAGATATGCAGATGTTTCGTGAACGGGGGGTGACGTATGTGATGACAACCACGCCCCAGCTAGACGGCCGTTCTTTTGGCACCAATATGATGGAAGCTGCATTAACGGCCGTTTCTGGCAAAAATCGGCCGCTCAGTCACGCCGAACTCAATAGCCTGTTAACCCAACTGGATATGAAACCGACGTTACACAGGTTATAAGGAATGAAAATTAAACGACTTACAGACCTGAGATTTGGAGATTAACGATTGGTTCAATCTCTAATCTCTTGTCGGTTATTTAATCCGCGTTCCTGAGGGTTAGTGTTCTGAGTTCCATTACCATCATCAACAGGAGGAGAAACGATGGATTGTGTTGTAACTGCCGGGGGCATTCCCGGCCCTGACGATCCTCTCTATGTTTACACCCAGGGCAAAACCAAAGCGTTGTTGGATATGAACGGCCGTACCATGTTGGAACGGGTTGTTGATGCACTGCAAGATTCCCGCTATGTGGAGGATATTGTGGTGGTAGGGTTGGGCAGCGATTTGGGTATGAGTTTCAAACGCCCTGTCCACCACCTGCCCGACCAGGGCAGCCTGGTGGGAAACGCAGTGGCCGGGCTGGATTTTTGGCGACAGAAAAAACCCAATACCCGCACGGTTTTGCTTTGCTCTTCCGACATTCCGGCTGCCACAGGGGCAACCATTGACGCATACATTGAGATGTGCCAGCCGTTTGACAAATCGCTCTACTACATTTTTGTCACTCAGGCTGTGATGGAAACCCGTTTTCCCGATTCAAAACGCACGTATGTCAAATTGAAAGGGTTAGAGATTGCGGGTGGGGATTGTATGGTGGCGGATGCTGACGTGGCGGATGTGAACCGGGCGTTGTGGGAACGGCTGTCGAATGCCCGCAAACACGCCTGGCAGATTGCCCGCGCGGTTGGTTTTCGGGTGCTGCTCAAATTTTTGCTGCGCCAATTGACGCTGACTGACATTGAAAAAACGGCCGAAAACCTCATCCACCGCCCCATTAAAGTTGTGCTCAACCCCCCGGCAGAAATCGCTATGGATGCAGACAAACCGCACCAGGTGGATATGTTGCGGGCGGATTTGAAACGTACAAGATAAAAACATGATCGGGTATCACTTTGTGTCGCGCAGAGGCGCAGAGCCGCAGAGAGGGAAATACTCATCCTGATAAGAGCTATCGTGATGAACAAATATATCGCCATTGAAGGGGTTATTGGGGTTGGCAAAACTACGCTGGCGCGGCTGTTGCAACCTGTTTTTCAAGCGACGGTGCTGCTGGAAGTGTTTGAGGAAAACCCATTTCTGGCTAAGTTTTACCAGGAGCGAGATCGGTTTGCTTTCCAGACGCAAATTTTTTTCCTCCTCAGTCGTTATCACCAACAACATCAGGCAGTGCCGGATGCGCTCAACAAGGGGTGGTTGGTTTCCGATTATACCTTTGCCAAAGATGAGCTGTTTGCCTGGCTCAATTTGAAGGATGATGAACTGGCAATGTACGGCCGGGTTCATGCGGCGTTGGGGGAAAAAATTCCTAAACCAGACCTGATTGTGTATCTGCGGGCAGACCACGAGGTGTTGATGCGCCGGATTGCTCTGCGGGATCGGCCGTATGAACGGGATATGGACCCGGCGTATATTCGGGAACTGGCGGCGGCTTATGATGCCTGGTTGAGCAATTTGCAGGACATTCCCGTCTTGACTATTCCCACCAACGATCTTGATTTTTTATCCCGCTCTGAGGATTTGTTACATGTGGCTGGTTTAATTCGGGCGGCTTTGGAACAACAAAAAAGCCCCCCTGTTTCACCTGCCGAAAACCAGATGCACCTGTTACAGGCGCAAAATCTGGTGGCTTTTCAACAGTTCCATCGTCAATTGGATAGTAGCAAGGGGTTTGACCCGGATTTGTTTTTTAACTATATCCTGTTGACAGAGGAGGTGGGGGAACTGGCGACTGAGTTGATACAAGTTTGGGGAGAAAGCAGGTTGGAGGTGCAAAACGGCCGTTCCCCGGCCGAAGCCCACCAGGAAGCTATCTCTCGTCACCGCAACAGTCTAAAAAACGAACTGGCTGACCTGTTGGCCTATTTGCTCAAACTGGCAAACTACACCGGCATAGATTTGGAGCAAGCCTATCTGGAAAAGATGCGTATCAACATCGGCCGGGAATGGCCCACGGAAAGAACCACAGGTCATTAAACTGCTTGACATACCAATCAATCACCTGGACAATTACCAAACTATAACGCTTGCTAGCAGTTTGTCGGAAAAGTCGCAATGGAACGCGGATGACGCAGATTTGACAGGTTTTCGCGGATTTTTTCTCTGGTCTTATCCGCGTGTATCCGTTCCATCCGCGTAACCCGCGTGCTATTCTGCCCTTCTCCGACAGGATGCTTGGGTGAAGGTTTATCATTGCCCGTTGACTTTTCACAGTTTTTTATGCAAGACGCAATAACCCCAGATTCCCCATATCCCTTTTAAGGAGGAAATCGTGATTTTCAAAAGCCCTTATGCCGATGTTGACATTCCTAATACCCCTTTAACCCATTACCTGTTGGGCCGATTCAAAAATTACGGCGACAAACCCGCTTTGATTGATGGGCCAACTGGTCGAACCATCACCTATAACCAGATGATTGGGGCCACCCGGCTGGTTGGAGCCAGTTTGTCACAGCGTGGTTTCAAAAAGGGGGATACCTTCGCCATCTACAGCCCCAACATCCCCGAATATGCGGTGGCTTTTCATGCCGTTTCCCTTATTGGTGGCATCTGCACCACCATTAACCCCCTTTACACCCCCGACGAGGTAGCCTTTCAATTAAACGATGCCAACGCCAAATACCTGCTCACCATTCCACTTTTCCTGGAAAATGCCAAAAAGGCGGCGGCTAAAGCCCATATTGAGGAGATTTTTGTCTTTGGTGAGGCCGAAGGGGCTACACCTTTTGCTTCTCTGCTGCAAAGTGATGGTCTGTTGCCAGAAGTTTTTATCACCCCTCAAGAAGATTTAGTGGTGTTGCCTTATTCCAGCGGCACGACGGGACTGCCCAAAGGGGTGATGTTGACACACCACAACATTGTCTCTAATCTGGCACAATGTTTGGGTATTCAGGAATTTAGCATTATGACGGGCGATGATGTGGTGATGGGGGTATTACCCTTTTTCCACATCTATGGCATGGTGGTGATTATGAATGCGGCTTTGGCGCAAGGGGCAACGGTGATCACCATGCCCCGTTTTGACCTGCCCATGTTCCTGGAGCTAATCCAAAAGTATAAAGTGACCCGCGCCAATATCGTGCCACCCATTTTGGTGTCCCTGGCAAAACACCCCATTGTAGCGAACTATGATTTATCTTCGTTGCGTGAACTGTTTTCGGGGGCGGCCCCATTGGGAGATGAACTGGCAACGGCCGTTTCGGCGCGCCTCAATTGCCAGGTGGTTCAAGGGTATGGCCTGACAGAAACCAGCCCCGTCACCCACGTCTGCCCCAACATCCCTGGCAAAATCAAATCTTCCTCCGTCGGCCACCCCATCCCCAATACGGAAGTGCTGGTCGTAGACACTGCCACCCAACAACCCGTTGGCAAAAATGAACGGGGGGAAATCTGGATTCGCGGCCCGCAGGTGATGAAGGGGTATCTCAACCGCCCCGATGCCACTGCCGCCACCGTTGACCCGCAAGGCTGGTTGCATACAGGGGATATAGGGTATGTAGATGACGATGGGTACTTTTTTATTGTGGATCGGGTGAAAGAGTTAATCAAATACAAAGGGTTCCAAGTGGCCCCGGCCGAATTGGAAGCGTTGTTGTTGGGGCATCCGGCCATTGCAGATGCGGCCGTTATTCCCAGCCCAGATGAAGAAGCAGGCGAAGTTCCTAAGGCGTTTATCGTCCTGAAGGGTGAAACAACGGCCGAAGCCATCATGGCGTGGGTTGCCGGGCAAGTGGCCCCACACAAGAAGGTTCGTCGAGTTGAGTTCGTTTCCGAAATTCCCAAATCCCTCTCTGGCAAAATTTTGCGCCGGGTGTTGGTGGAACAAGAGAGAAATAAGATGGTGTGAGGCGTGAAGCGCGAAACGTGAAGCGTATGTTTCACGTTTCACGCAATGGTGAGGGCGGAATGAGCAACTCTATTGTTTATACTTCTCAGGTGCGAATTGAACGGGTAAAAGGGCCGTTGCGGCGGGCTTATGTGCCAGCAGAAACAGAACCCGTCTGGTTTGGGGTGCATTCAGAGGTGGCCGAACATTATCATGTGGATACGCAGGTGGTTCATCCACACGCCACTACCCTGGATTATGTAGTGGCGGCCACTGCTGGCTGACTGACCGGAACGTTTGGGGGCGCGCTGGAAGCGCGTCAGATAGCAGCCGGAGAGGGGTTTTTGACTTCAGAAACCAGGGGAGAAGTGGAAAAAGATGGGAATGTGTTGGTCATTCGGCGCATCCATGTCACTTATCATCTAAAATTGCAGGCTGACCAACAGGAAACGGCCGAAAGAGTGCATGGGTTTCATGCTAATTTTTGCCCTGTTTACCGTTCCATTAGTAATAGCATTCAAATCACAACAGCTTTGGAAATGGAGGTGGGGTGAGCCAGGGAATGTAAAACGTATGGCATAGCCTGAGTTCCCAAAGAGTCTTTGCGGTAGTTATCCTGCGTAAGGCCATCAATTGACATTCTACTGAAAGGGATTAGAGGTCAGAGTAACACATCCTAAAAAACCTGGGCTAATAGTTCAATCACGCCATTTTCACTGACCGTGAGCCTTTGTCCCGTTTGCAGGTGGGCATAATCGGCCGTTTCCAGCACCAGTACAGGTGGCGAAGTGGCGTATAGTTCGCGGGCAACGGCGGCTCCCAGAACCAGGATTCGGCCGTTGACAAATTGACCAGATTGGGGATAACGGCGGTCGGTGACTTCGGCCGTTTCTGGGTTCAGCCCGCCCCACAAACTGAGCGGCTCCGTCAACACCAAAACCTCACTTTCGGCCGTGCCGGGGAGTAACATATGGGCCAGAAAAATCTTATTATTCATCTCAGAATGTGTCAGAGGGTTCAAAACACTTTCCAAATGAACCCGCATGACCCTTCAACTTGGCATCCACTAACCAAGCTTTTGCATAGTCTGGCTACGAGTTATCCATAAAACAGGGTTACTTTTATGACAGGGTATCAAATAAACTTGAACTAAAGGTTAGATTAATGGGAATTTTTCACAAAGCTTATTTCTTTAACCCCGAAGATTTTTTGAAGTCAGTATCCCCTTATCTTATAGCCTTGAAAAAAGGAGAGGAAGGCTACTTGTTTTTACGTTCTGCTGCCATTGAGGTGTATGACAACAACCTGACAGCTCAATCATTAGCCGAAGAATATGGTGGGTGGGATCGAAACGCAATCATAACTCAAATTTCACCATATTATACTCAAGAGCCTGAGGATGTAGCTTTTTGGCTTGTTCTCTTGTTATACAGTTTCTGCCAAAATAAAAAACCTCAATCTATTGGATTAGGGGATAATTGGCGACTCATGCAAAACATTCTAAAGGAACTCGAATGGCATGTAGAGGACATAAATTTAGTAATAAAAGGGAAAAAAATAAAAACTCTTTTCATGGGAGAAACACTTACTAATAAGAAAATGATAAATGAAGACACCAACTTTTTAGATTATGTAAATCCTTTTTCGCAAAGTGGTCAATTGGGATGGCTAAGTTTGCAGGAGGTTCAAGTGTTTAGTGAGACGCTGAAAGCATCTGAACATAAGCTAGGGAGTGTAGCCAAAAAGCTTGGGATGGGTATTGACAAGATAGAAGATACTTATCGAGTAGCTTTTGATATATTTGAGAGTGCCAAAGAAAAAAATCTGGGTCTCTGCTTAATTATTTCTGGATAAGAGTAGTCTATTATGGTTTATTCTCTACGGAATATGTTGAAGGGTTCAAGACACTTTCCAACAGAAATTAAAGCGTAGGATTTGCTTACTGCTCATAACTGTTGGACAGACGGCCGTTTC
>CAZPEJ010000250.1:0-7352 GCA_964585465.1 uncultured Ardenticatenaceae bacterium | reverse complement strand
GTTTTTGAATGACACCAATTGATTGTCTTTGACCCGCGAAAACCCGTCAAACCCGTCAAACCCGCGTTCCATTCAAAATCTGCAAAGATCGTGCAGGTTGTATCATGACACAGTTTTGGGGAAAAGAAAAACGGCCGTATCCTATAATACGGCCGTTTCTCACGAGAACAACGCGGTTCAGAAAAATTCTCTACAGTTTACACGTCACATTTCACGCATGACCCTTCACAAACTGCTCCTCCTCCGTCGAACCTTTGAAAGCGGCCGTTGAAGAAGTGCCACCCGAAATCACCATTTGCACCTCATCAAAATACCCCACCCCCACAAAACTTTGGTGTTTCACCGCCCGGAACCCCTGAGACTCCATAGCAAACTCATGATCCTGCAAACGGGTATACCCCAACATCCCTTCCGCCTTGTACGCCTGAGCCAGATCAAACATAGCCGTATTCAGCGAATGGAAACCCGCCAGCGTCACAAACTGGAATTTATACCCCATACGCCCTAACTCTTGTTGGAAACAGGCAATGGTTTTTTCATCCAGGTGGCGTTTCCAGTTAAACGAAGGAGAACAGTTATAGGCCAACATCTTGCCTGGGAACTTCTCATGAATGGCATTGGCAAACATCTCAGCCTCACGCAGGTCTGGGGTGGAGGTTTCACACCAAATGACATCAGCATACGGAGCATAAGCCAGCCCCCGGCTGATAGCGGCTTCGATACCGCCGGTCATTTCAAAATACCCTTCATAGGTGCGTTTACCCGTCAGGAAAGGCTGGTCGTTGGTGTCTACATCACTGGTAATCAGGTGCGCCCCGTTGGCATCTGTGCGGGCTACCAGAATGGTGGGCACCCCCATCACATCGGCCGCCAACCGCGCCGCCACCAGTTTTTGAATAAATTCACGGGTAGGTACCAGAACTTTTCCGCCCATGTGCCCACATTTTTTGGCAGAGGAAAGTTGATCTTCAAAATGTACCCCGGCAACCCCGGCTTCAATCATCGCTTTCATCAATTCATACGCATTGAGCGGGCCACCAAAACCAGATTCCGCATCAGCCACAATGGGGGCAAACCAATGAACCCCGTTCCGGTTGTCCATATGATAAATTTGATCTGCCCGCATTAAGGCGTTGTTGATACGTTTTGCCAGTTTGGGGGCACTGTCGGAGGGGTAAAGGCTCTGGTCGGGGTAGGTTTCGCTGGCGTTGTTGGCATCCGCAGCCACTTGCCAACCGCTGAGGTAAATGGCTTTCAGGCCCGCCTGCACCATTTGTACGGCCTGGTTGCCTGTTTGCGCCCCCAGGGCTGCCACGTATGGCTCTTCGTGCATTAGCCGCCACAGCCGTTCGGCCCCTAGTTTTGCCAGGGTATGTTCAACTTGCAAAGAACCGCGCAATCGTACCACCGCAGTGGCGGTATACGGCCGTTCTACACCTTCCCAACGTTTGTTATGTTTCCAGGCATTTTCCAGAGTCTCAATATCATATGGACGAAACATGGTTATTCACTCCTTGTGGTTGGCAAACAGTGGGGAAATACACTGTTCACAGTTGACAGTTCAGGGTAGGTAATCGTAAGCCGGTAACGTGAGAAATTCTGTAAACGTGTCACCGGTAATAATCTGGTCAAACAAGCGGGCAGCTCGTTGATATTGCCCGTTTTGGAACTGTTCCTCCCCGGCCAGGGATTTGATGTGGTCTAACACCTGGGGCACAAAGGAACGGTATAAGTCGGGGGTCAGGATTCGGCCGTCTTGTAATTTGGCCCCGTTGTGTAACCATTGCCACAGCTGGGCGCGGGAAATTTCGGCGGTGGCGGCATCTTCCATCAAGTTATAAATGGGCACACACCCATTACCGTCCAGCCAGGCGGACATGTATTGAATCCCTACATCAATGTTGGTTCGCACCCCGGTCTCGGTAATTTGACCCGATGGAATGGCTAACAAATCGGCCGTTGTCACCTGTACATCTTCTCGTTTGCGCTCAATCTGGTTGGGGGTGGGCATGTAGGTGTCAAAAATCTCTTTCGCCAGGTTCACCAGGCCGGGGTGGGCCACCCAGGTGCCGTCGTGCCCATCTTTGGCTTCCCGTTCTTTGTCGGCGCGAACTTTTGCCAGGGCAGCTTCGTTAGCGACCGGGTCGTTTTTGATGGGGATTTGCGCCGCCATTCCCCCCATAGCATGTATGCCGCGCCGATGGCAGGTTTGAATGAGCAGTTGTGAATAGGAGCGCATGAAGTGGGTAGTCATCGTCACCTGGGCGCGGTCGGGCAGCAAAAAGGTGGGGTGGTTGCGGAATTTGCGAATGGCACTAAAGATATAATCCCAACGGCCGCAATTGAGACCGGCCGAGTGATGGCGCAGTTCCCACAAGATCTCATTCATTTCAAAAGCTGCCAGGATATTTTCGATGAGGACGGTGGCGCGAATGGTGCCGTGTGGCAGCCCCAATTCTTGTTGCGCCAGGGTAAATACGTCATTCCACAGGCGGGCTTCCAGGTGACTTTCCATCTTTGGCAGATAGAAATAAGGGCCGGTGCCTTTGTGGATCAAGTTGTGAGCGTTGTGAAAGAAAAAAAGGGCAAAATCGAAGAGGGAGGCAGAGATGGCACGGCCGTTTAACAGCACATGTTTTTCGTTCAGATGCCAGCCGCGTGGCCGAACCAGTAAAACGGCCGTTTGGTCATTTAAGGTATACAACTTGTTGTTGTCCGGGTTTTGATGGGTGATGGTGCCATTGATAGCATCCCGCAGATTCATTTGCCCTTCCAGCGTCGCCTGCCAGGTCGGGGAATGGGAATCTTCAAAATCTGCCATGTACACATTGGCCCCAGAGTTGAAGGCATTGATAATCATTTTGCGGTCAACCGGGCCGGTAATTTCCACACGGCGGTCTTGCAGGTCGGCGGGGATGGGGGCAACTGTCCAGGAGGTGGTGCGAATTTCGGCCGTTTCTGGCAAAAAGTCCGGCATCTCCCCGGCATCAATCCGTTTTTGCCGTTCCACCCGGTTTTGCAGCAATTGGCGGCGACGCTCCCCAAAAGTCTCTTCCAACTTTTGCACAAACATCAAGGCTTCGGGGGTTAATAGGGAGCTAAAGGGGGCGGGAACTTCGGGAGAAATAACCAATTTAACCATTTTGTTTACAACTCACTCATAGCGAAATGTCAGGTTTTGTGCAGGAAATTCTTTCAGCGAAAATTCGCTATTCGTGAAGCGAAGTATAATCACCCGCCTATCGCTTGTCAAGCAACTTTTGGCAAAAAGCGAAAATTCGCTAGAATTAAATGGTTTCTGAAAGAAAGTAAGGAACCGATATGTCCACCGATTTAATCAGCGTTATTTTTGGCATGAAGTTGCGTCAGGCTCGCACCGAGACCGGATTGACCCTTTCCGACTTTGCCACCCAATGTGAGCTTTCCCCCTCCTATGTGACCGAAATTGAAAAAGGGCGCAAATACCCCCGCGCCGACAAAATTATGCGAATGGCCGAGGTGTTGGGGCGGTCGTATGACGAGTTGGTCTCCATCAAGCTGCAACCATCTCTGGCCCATCTGGAATCTACCATTTCCTCTAATACGTTTCAGAAGTTCCCGTTTGAGGAGTTTGGCCTGGAAGCCAGCGACCTGGTGAATTTGTTGACACGGGAACCGGACAAAGCCAGTGCCTTGCTCCATGCGGTATTGGAAATCGGCCGTCACTATGACCTGAAAGAAGAGGATTTTTTGCGGGCTGCGCTGCGTTCCTACCAGGAAATTTACGAAAACCACTTCCCAGACATGGAGCAGGCAGCCCTGGATTTTATAACAGAGTTTGGCTCCACCTATCACTTATCGGCCGATTCTCCCATTGACCTGGACACATTACAAAGGATATTGCAACACCAATACAACTATCAGATTGACGACCAGGCAATTGCCCAAAACGAGTTATTATCGGGGTTTCGTTCCGTATTGCGGCCCGGCAGCCGCCCTAAACTATTTATCAACGGCAAACTGTATCCACGACAGCGCAATTTTATTTTGGCGCGTGAGTTAGGGTATCGTTATTTGGGCATTAAGGAGCGTTCCCTTACCTCCCCGCCAGAGCAAATTAAATCGTTCCAACAACTACTAAACGAACTCAAAGCAGCCTATTTTGGTGGGGTGCTGTTGATGCCCAGGGCGGCTATGTTGGCAGATTTGCAGGCTTTTTTTGACCTGCCCACCTGGCAACCAGAGCGGCTGTTGCACATGTTAACAAAGTATGATGTCACTCCGGAAATGTTGTTGTACCGGTTTAGTGAATTGGTGCCGCAGTTTTTTGGGGTGAAACTGCACTTTCTCCGTTTTCACGATTTAGACGGCCGTTATCGCATCATCAAACAACTCAACATGAACCGTCTGTTAGTGCCCAGCGGTATTGGCCTGATGGAACATTACTGCCGTCGCTGGCTCTCCATTCGCCTGTTGCAAGACAT
This sequence comes from uncultured Ardenticatenaceae bacterium, assembly GCA_964585465.1. Classification (GTDB taxonomy): domain Bacteria; phylum Chloroflexota; class Anaerolineae; order Promineifilales; family Promineifilaceae; genus CAZPEJ01. The sequence continues at coordinate 2,889 of CAZPEJ010000250.1, read as the reverse complement.
GAGTGGCGAAAACGCCCCCAACTCGTTTGAAGATGAACCATTGGTGGGGGTGCAGTTTTCAGAGTTTTTGGAGTCGCACGACAAATTTTTGTGTTTGGGGTTTGGCCGCCCCCTGGTGCTTTCCCCCGATCTAAACAGCAGTGTGATTGTTGGTTTTCGGGTAGACGCAAATCTAAAAGATACGATTCGTTTTCTGGAAGACCCGGCCATCCCACGTTTGTTAATTCATGAAACGTGTGAACGCTGCCCTTTAACGGCCGATCAATGCCAGGTGCGGGGTGCCCCTCCCACTATCTTGCAAGCCAACGAACAAAAACGTGCCCAAAAACTGGCCCTAAACCAGTTGCAGTAATCAGTACACTGTAATCAGTAATCAGTACACAGTAATCAGTAGGGAATGTGTTTTCAAAAACCTCATAAGGGCCTTTGTATTTTTGCGGTTACTCCCCGCGAAGCCATAATGAAACGGTGTCTATCTGAAATGTTTGCGGGGTCATGTCCAAAGGTTGTACCTGGGCCAGTTTGTAACCTGCTTTGCCCAGGTGTTTGGCATCGCGGGCCAGGGTTGCCACGTCGGAACTGACGTAAATCAGGCGACCAGGGGTTTTGGCAACAACCGCTTTGAGCGATTCGGCCGTTAATCCAGCCGATGGCGGGTTGACCACCACCACATCGGGGCGAAGGGTCAACGACGGTAATACCTCTTCTACCAACCCCTCATACAGGCTAATGTGATCCAGGTGGTGCAAATTAACGGCCGTATCTGCCACCGCATCTGGGTTCATTTCAATCGCCGTCAATTCGGCCGTCTGTTCCCCCAAAAAAGCGGTCAACAAACCAACCCCGCTATACCCCTCCACCACCACTTCTTTGCCACGCAACTGGGCATAAGCACAAACGGTTTCTACCAGCAGTTCGGCCGCTTTGGGGCTGGGGTGGAAAAAACAACCAGCCGAGATACGAAAATCTCGCCCTTTGACGGTTTGCACAGTGTATACATCTCCAATGAGAGAAACGGCCGTTTCATCGGGCAACACCATAGCCACCGAAACGGGAAAATCTGCTTCCATCTCCGGGTCTTCTACCCCATCCACCTCTAACGCCGCCAGCAACGCCTCATCTGATCCAACACGCAGGGTCAATTTTCGCAACCCGTTCAGTTCCAGATCAACGTCCTGTTTTAGCTCCAACAGGCGCGGGTGAATGATGTGGCACGTTTCAATTGCCATCACCTGCCCCAGGGCAGGCGACCAAAAACCCAACCCACCGCCCGGCACTGGGCTAAAAGCGGCATCTATCCGGTAGGCCCAGGGGGTGGGGTTGGGCAAAACGGGTTGCACCGCCACATCTACCAGGCCACCAATCCGTTGTAGCTGGTCTTTGACCACTGCTTGTTTCAGCTTCAGTTGGGCTTCATAAGTGATGTGCTGGAAATGGCACCCGCCGCACAAACCAAAATGGGGGCATTTGGGCAACGTGCGGTCGGGGGAAGGGTTGATAATTTGTACCAGTTCGGCGCGGGCAAAGTGGGCTTTTTCTTCGCGGATTTGCACCTGGGCTGTTTCACCAGGAATGATAAAGGGAGCAAAAATCGGCCGTCCTTTGTCGTCGCGCCCCAGAGCCAGGCCGCCATGCCCCATTGTGGTAAATTGTGTGGTTACTTTTTCCATCATACGCCTACTCAACCTCACGGCCGTTTCTGCATCACCTGGTCATAAATAACGGCCGTTTCTGTCGCTGTTTTTTCCCAAGAAAACTTTTTCGCCTGCTCCAACCCCTTTTGTTTCAACTCCGCCCGTAAATTGTCTTGAATCAGGGTAGAGATGATAGCCCCAGCCATCCCCCGTGCATCATCAGGATCAACCGCAAACCCCGCTTCCCCCACCACCTCCGGCAGCGAAGCACAATCTGTCGTCACTACCGGCGTGCCACAAGCCATCGCCTCCAACACCGGCAAACCAAACCCTTCCTGGCGGCTGGGAAACACAAACGTGTCTGCATTGCGATACACCACCGGTTTATCTTCCTCGTCCACAAAACCAATCCACCGCACATAGTCGCCAATCTGGAGTTGCCCAATGTAGGTGTCGTAATCTGGGAAGCTGGCGGACGCTTTTTCCGGTTTTTTACCTGCCAGCACCAACGGGTAGTCGCTGCCCACCGCCTGCCCCACATAGGTGTACGCCAGCAACAGGGTGGTGACATTTTTGTGCAGTTCATACCCGCCCAGGTAGAGAACGTAAAAATCGGGCAGGTTATACTTTTTTAACACAGCCATGTCTACCAGAGAGTTTTCACCGGGGCGATATTGCGGGGTGGCAGCCAGATAAACGGCCGTTACCGCCTCCGGCACAATTCCCAAATGTTTCACAATATCCAGTTTGCTGGCAACCGAATCGGTAATCACATGGTTGGCCCCGCGTGCGCTGGCTGTCACCAGGGCGTTATACAGCCGGGCCGCCGCCCCACGCCGATACTCCAACTGCAACAAAGGTGTTAAATCGTGAACCGTCACCACCAACGGCACAGGGGAGCGCAGCGGTGCCGCCCAATACGGCACATGCGCCAGGTCAGCAGTCACCTCGCGGCAGGCTCGTGGAAAACCCACCTGCTCAAACCACACTTTGCCCAAATGACCAGGGCGTATGGGCACTGTCTTGACCCGGACGCTGGGTGGCACTTGTTCTGGGCCTGGTTGCCCAGGCAGTTGGGGAAAAACGAGGGTTATCTCTAAATCGGAGATCAATCGGTTCAGGTGGTAAACCAGTTGGCGGATGTATTGACCACTCCCGTTGTTGGGTTGATTCCAAAAATAAGCATTGATAACAACGTGCATGGGGCGGAAGTATACTGCATAAGGTCACAAATTGGCATTCTGCTGAAGGGGGT
>CAZPEJ010000249.1:0-7393 GCA_964585465.1 uncultured Ardenticatenaceae bacterium | reverse complement strand
TTTTTCTTTTTCTTCTTCCAGGGCGACTTCGGCGGAGAACATCAGGCTTTTTACACCCAATCCCAGGGCATCCCACAACAGGGTTAACCCACGTAAAAAGGGGATGCGGGCTAAACGGCCGCCATAAATTTGTGGGTTTAATGGTTCGGTATGGATGACAATGTTGCCATCGGGGTCACGCACGGCAACTGCCAGGGCTTTGGAGCCACGCATCATGACCCCTTCGATGACGGCTTGACCGCCATAGTTAAATTTGGGGGACTTTGCCGTAAAGGTGGAGGAAGGTGAATTTGTTTCGGGCATCATGGTGAACATTGTACCTGAGACGGCCGTTCTTTTCAAAAAACGCAACGATGATGTAAAACGTGAAACGTGAACTCTCTGGTCACGTTTCGCGTTTTACGCCTCACGGCAGACCCTACAAAACTACAAGACCCATAAATACCACCGTTTTAATGGGATAAGGGTTGGAAACTACGGAGAATGTTGTTTAGTTCGCTGATGTAGCGGGGGTACTCTGCCTGGGTGGCGCAGGCGGCCAGTAAGTAGGTTTCGGCCGTTCCGTTGACTACTTCTTGCTGGCATTTCCAGGTGGTGTTGGGGGTGGTGACTTGCAGCAACAGGTGGGCCTGGGGGGTGGCTAATAAATTGTCGGTAACGGCCGTTTCCAACACTTCTGTACGGGTTGTTTCCGCAGCCGTTAGAGCCAAAACGTCATTCACGCTCAAGGTATGCAGGGTGGCGGAGGTTGCCACCAGCAAAAAGCGTTGGGCTGGTTCGTTCAAGGTAGGGGAAACCGCTATCATGCGCCATTCGCTGTCTGGGGTATGGGCGGGCAGGGCGGTAAAAACGGCCGAATAATCAAAATCCCCGCTGGTAGCTGTTTCAAATAGAGCTGATGGGTTGGTCTGGTTTTTTTCGGCCCAGACCCAATCGGGTGGCAGATCATAGGTAAAGCGTAACGATTGGTCGGTCACTGGCACCCAGCCAGGGTTTCGGTCGGGGTTGATGACTACAAAGGGTTTATTACCTAACGCCCCAATAACCAGAAAGAGCAGCAGGATGATCAGGGCGGTCATGATGCCAAAAATGGCGATGGCTGACAAGGAGATGTCTATGGTTGGCTGCTTTTTGGCCGCCGGTTGGTTGGTTTTGGGGGGAGAGTCGGGCGGTGAGAGTGCCCGGCCGCAGTGCCAACAAACGGTGTCACTGGTTAAAACGGTTTGTCCACAATTTTCACAGCGCATAAGGTACGTATTTCCTATTGTTCTTGCCGGTTGAAATAATTATCCTGTCTGTCATAGATTGTTTTTCACTACAGATTACATTGTAACAAAAAATTGATAAACACTTTCCTCCTTTTTTCTCCTCTTCCCGCAAAGAGCCTCGCCTAAACGAGGCTCTTTGTGGTTTAATGGGGGTATGGTGCCGATTGTTTTGTCACTTCCCGCCATTTTTGCCCCCGCTGGTGTCAATTTTCGCCTGGCAACCATCGCCGATTTACGGCCGTTATACCAAACCTGTTATGCGGCTCAACCGTTTGAACCGTTCCAACAACATTTTGAACGAGTGATGCAGGGGCAGGCGAGCGGCCGTTCTTGTTGCCTGATCGCTGAAACTCCCGACCTTGTTGGCAGTGGACAATTGCTGATCTATGGCAAAAGTGCGGAGATTGCCAACTTGTTTGTGTTGCCAGCCTGGCGCAATTGGGGAATTGGTACGGCGATGATTGAGGGTTTAACGGCCGTTGCCCGGCAACAAAACACCCCTTACCTGGAAATTAGCGTGCATGAAACCAACTTAAAAGCCCTTACCCTGTACCAACGGCTCGGATTTACTGAAAACCGTCGCTTGCAAAGGCCAGAACAGGCGATTATTTTACGGAAAACGTTGTTGGTTGGGGGAGATTGGAGATTGGAGATTAGAGATGAACCATTCTCCAACCTCCCAACCTAAAACCAGCATAACCCTGAAAAAGCAAAACATGAACAAATTTACCGATCCGCAACACTTACAAAAAAGTAGTTACCATACCCAGGACAAGTTACAAACACGGATTCAGGTGCATAAACTGTATACCCAGCCGCAGTTGGATTTTCCGGCTTGGGTGTTGGATCAAATCACCTGGCAAGGGGAGGAAACGGTTTTAGATGTGGGGTGTGGGGCAGGGGCCTATTTAACGGCCGCTCAACAACGTGGTGGCTGGTATATTGCCTGTGACCTTTCCTGGGGCATGTTGCACGAATTACCGCCGGTTGCAAATGACCGGGTGACTCTCAATGTGCAGCAGTTACCTTTTGCCAGCCAAACGGCCGATGTGATTCTGGCTAACCACATGCTTTACCATGTGCCTGATCACCCAACGGCCCTGGCAGAAATCGCCCGTGTTCTCAAACCCGGTGGCAAGTTGTTGGCTGCTACCAGTGGGGAGCGTTTTGGTGAGGAACTCAGGGTATTACAGAAACAGGTAATGACCCGGTTGGGGTTGCCGCCCATTCCCCGTTTTAAGGAAATATCACACCGTTTTTCGCTGGAAAACGGCCGTTCCATTCTGCAACAACAGTTTCCCACTATCACCCGCCACGATTTTGCCAGTTTCCTGGTTTTTCCCAACCCACAACCCGTTCTCGATTATGTTGGTTCCGGCCGGGATTGGTACGAAGAACATTTACAAACCGTTTCTTGGGAACAATTTATGGAAACTATGGCTCAACTGCTCACGGAACATTTTGCCCATCACCAGGAGTACCGGGTGCAAAAAGAGATAGGGGTTTTTGTGGCGCAAAGCTGAGAGTGATGGTACTGCGTGGCGCGTAAGGAAAGTTCAATTTCCTAATGATAACTGTTCAGCCTCTCTGGGATTTAACCGCAAAGTACGCAAAGAACACAAAGGTTTCCTCCTTTCTTTGCACCTTTGCGGTGAACAATTACCATAGAAAATTGACGAACAGTTTGTTACAATGTTTGGCATTGAGTCATGTGATGTGAGAGGTTGTAAGAAAATGACTATTTTACAAGTTCAAAATATACCTGATATCCTCTATAAACGCCTGGAGCAACGCGCACGGATAAAAAAGCACTCAATCAATACAGAAGTAATTCAGCTCCTGAAATTGGCCCTTGATGAAGTAGAAGTTCCCACCCCTAAGTCAGTTGACCAATTATTGGAAGAAATACAACTTCATCGTTGGACTCCTCCCGATGGCACACCTGATAGCACGGCCTTATTACAAGAAGATAGGTCACGATGAATCCTTTTCCACCACAATGTGTTTTGGATGCAGGTGTTGCAGTCAAACTATTTATCGTAGAGCCGCTTTCAGAAATAACAACCGCCTTATTTGCCCAATTGAAAAATACACCACCCATTGACCTATATGTTCCAGATTTATTTTTTATTGAGTGTGCTAATGTTCTATGGAAACATACCCGTCGGGGCAATTATCCAACTGATCAAGCCAGACAAAGTATAGACTATCTTACCCTGCTGCCTTTTCACACAACTTCAACCAAAGAGTTGATGGAAGAAGCATTTGAGATTGGAGCATTATACGGTGCTACAATTTACGATGCTTCATATGTTGCACTTACAAAACGATTACAACTGCCATTGATTACCGCCGATGAAAAACTGGTGAGATTGTTGGCAACTTCGCCTTATGATGTGCAATGGCTAGGTGATTTTTCTGTGTGACAGATAAATGTGAATTTTGCGATGGGGATTTATACCCACAGAGGGCATAAACTAACATTTCTATTGTGAGATTGGAGATTAGGGATCAGGTTGTTCAATCTCTAATCTCCAATATGGGGAGTTAGGCAGCCCTGGCAAAACAGCATTGATCTGCAACCATGACCGCCATATTTGGTACTCGCCAGGCTATTATATGCCATATCTATGAGGTGCGGATACCTTTGTAGATACTCCCAATGGATACTTTTCTAACCTGGTTCACATCCCGCCGTTCCATTCGCCGTTACCGGCCCGATCCAGTGCCTTTGGAGCTAGTGGAGCAGTTATTAACGGCCGCTTCCTGGGCACCCTCGGCACACAACCGGCAACCCTGGCGTTTTGTCGTGATCTCGAACACCCAGACCAAACAACAACTGGCAACGGCGATGGGGCAAAAACTGCGGGCGGATCTGGTGGCTGATGATGTTCCTGCGGAAACCATTGAACAGGATGCCACACGTTCCTATCAGCGAATTACCAGTGCGCCGTTACTTATCTTGTTGTGTCTGACAACGGCCGATATGGACAGCTACAGCGACCCGAAACGACAACAGTATGAATGGACGATGGCGGTGCAAAGCACAGCGATGGCTGGACAAAATTTGCTGCTGGCGGCTCATGCGCTGGGGTTGGGAGCGTGTTGGATGTGTGCGCCCCTTTTTTCGGCCGAGGTGGTGCGCCAGACACTTCACCTGCCCGCCGATTGGCAGCCCCAGGCCCTGATGACGGTGGGCTACCCGGCAGAAACACGACAAAAGAGCCGTGAACCGTTAAACGGCCGTGTGTTATACTTTGAATAGCAGATAGATGTTTAGGAATGTGGATTAAATAACCTACAAGAGATTAGAGATTGGAGATTAGCGATTGGTTCAACCTCCAATAATATATTGGCCCTAAAAAAGGATCAGGAGGTGTGTAAGCCTGAACATTATTTTTAGGAGTAGTCAGGAAGACACTTATCATTGTCATTGAGCAGAGCAAGTAGTTCAATATCGTGAGAATCAGTTGTTTTTTGCTCATGGTTCGCCTCCACATAGCTATTTTGTAATTAAAATTGAAGCTAAGTTCCCCAGCTTATGGTAGGGTGATTTCACTAGACAACCAGCTAATATATTCGGGTGGATGTAGTTTTCCTGTTGTGTCGAGGAGTAGATAGGGTATACCTTGTTCGATGTTCATAACATAAAGCCCCATTTCATCACTTTGAACCAGCTGAAACAAGAGCCACTGCCCATCGGGGGACCAGATTACCGAATTGGTAAAAGTATCCAGAGCAAAATCGAAGTGGCTACCAGTAAGAGGATCAATAACCATCACCCCAGCTTGCTCACCCTCAATAAAGCCTGTAGCGATACGAGATCCATCCGGTGACCAGGAAGGTTCACTTATATAATCAGTACTAACCAGTTCATTGCTTATTTGAGTTTCACTGTCCCATAAAAAAAGCGAACTTTGTTGGCTGAAAGCTAACCATTGGCTGTCTGGCGACCAGGCAGGAAAATAATAGTGTTGCGGGGTTTCAGGGGATAATTCTATTATTTCTAATGTTTCTACATTTATTACCGAAAGACCTTGACTAAAATCACCAGTGAAGGCTAACCATTGACTGTTTGGCGACCATTTGAGAGTTAAAAAACTATCTCCAGGTACCTCAGTTGCTGTGATCATTTCGCCTTGTTCTATATCAAAAAAGGTGAGGTATTTTGCACCAGGTTGCCACCTTAAATCACCCAAGCCTATTCCTGTAGAAACAATCATGGCTTGCAAAAGCCCGTTTGGTGATCCTACAAGATGACTAATCATACTAAAAGGCTCATTTTCTAAAGGTTCTGTAGGATTAGTTGTTAGAAATTGAGGAAGCAGGTCATTCACATTGGTTAATAGTATATTTGCCAGTTGTGGGTAAATAAGTGTTTGATTATCGGGTAACCAGCTTAAACTAAATGGGCTTTCTTGGTTTTCTATTCTTTTCAGAGAACCATCAGCGAATGTATAAACGTGAATCCGGTAAATATCGGTATAGTCGGATTTTTCCCAATCCTCCATAATCAAGAGAGCTAATTTTGACTGGTCGGGCGAAAGATAAGCTGAATATGCCCGCAAGTTCGTCAAGAGGGGTTGTACTTGCCAATCTTCTGGGCTGGCTCCTGGTTGAGCCAGGTATAGATTAACGGTTGGCCCCAATTCTTCGTGTCCACCACCAGGAGCTTCATCGGGTGAGGGTGGTGGAACTTCGTTCCAGAGAAAGATAATGCTTCCCTGCGTGAATGGTTCAAAGGTAGTGACGGGTAACAAGGTAGCTGTTGGTATGGTAGTGGGAGGAATAGGTGTTTGAGTGGGTTGTATAGAGGAAGGAGTTAGGGTGGAAGGTGGCGGTGTCTTGGTTACTGCTACTAGCGGTAAAGGTGTTTCCGTTGTAAGTGTGGTGACGGGCCGGGTAACAGTTATTTGCAACGGCATTTGGGAGGGTGAACATCCCAACAACCCGAATATTAACCCAACGGCTATAAAGATGAGGACATATTTCATGAGTTTTCTCCTTTTAAGGGGTGGGGAGGGTAATCCAGGCGGGATGCCGGGCAACTCCTGGGGATGTTGGTTGAATAGGGGATTCACTCAGCAATTCCCAATTTGGGAATCGCCATCGGTTGAAACCAACGGCTAACAAACCCAAACCTGTTTTAACAGGTTGAAACGTGGTTTTTGAACGTGTTTTAGCACGTTTTTTTGACTAGCCTGGGGTTTGAACCCCAGGTGAAAGCAGTAAAATGAGAATTGCTGGTTTCCTCCTTTGCAAACTGGAAATACAGTTGGGTATGCCATAATAAAGGTGTTGAGAAAAGCTAATGTGGATTGTATAAGAAAAGGGGAAGCTGTCAACGCTGGATCAACCTCTATTGCACCCTGTTTCATCTTGTGGAATACTTCTGCAATAAGCGACTGTAAGGCGTTGCTCTTTCTAATGTTGATACAAAACATGAAAATGTGGTTGGGTATTGACACACCTAACAAAGAGGAAAATTCATGAGTTTAGAACAGGAACTTCAAACAGAACTGGTGGCGCACTTGGATTTGGCGGGGTTTAGCCGGGTGGTGAGTGGTCATTCGGTGCGGGACACGCTGGCGCAGATGCGGCAGGATGGGTTTAACGTCTGCCTGATTACACAAGAGGAAAGGCTGGTGGGCATTTTTACGGATCGGGATGTGTTGCGACGGGTGGCAACGGCACCAGAGACGTGGGATCGGCCGATTGACGAAGTGATGACTCCAAATCCCATCGCGGTGAAACCTGATACATCGGCGGCGGAGGCTTTGTGGCTGATGGATGAAAAACATGTTCGCAATTTGCCGGTGGTGGGCGAAGAAGGGATTGTGGGCAATATGACCCACCGGGCGGTGATTGATTTTTTGGCGGCTCGTTACGCGACGGAGGTGTTGAATCGGCCGTTAGATGCTGAAAGGTTCCCCCGTAAACAAGAAGGTGGATAGGGTAGGGTGTGTTATACTGAATTTGTGAGAGATGAGAGATTGGAGATTATACGGCATCAGACGATAAATTAATGTTTTGCTGAAGGAGATCAGAGATTGGAGATTAGAGATTGGCCAATCTCTAATCTCCAATCTCAATGAAAATGTCAGTTTATGCTCTCTGCGAGTATA
>CAZPEJ010000248.1:0-7398 GCA_964585465.1 uncultured Ardenticatenaceae bacterium | reverse complement strand
TAAGAATTTTGTCCCAAAAACCCATCAAATTGCTTGAAAAACTGTCTACCTATCAATCATAACGTTTCTTTTTTCAAGCTACCACTTCATCGGCCGCTTTTGTAACTCGCTTGTACAGTACCACTTTACAAAGGGTTCGCCAATTTCCAACCGACTCACAAAAGGAGGTGGTCTCGCAACAACAGACAAATCATATCTGAATTCCCATTGCCTATCTAACTTAAATTTCACATTTTGGAGGAGAAAATGAAAAAGAAGGTTACCTGGATGGTTGGTTTATTGTTATTGGCTCTGTTTTTGGTAGCTTGTGGCGGCACAGCCCAAACAGTTGAAGTCACTCGTCTGGTAGAAGTGACTGTGCCAGCTGGCGAGGCACCCACCGCCGCTCCGGTGGCTGTTACCTTTGCAGAAGCAGGTGATACCTTGAACGCTGTACGCGAACGGGGTGTGGTGAAGTGTGGCGGAAATGCCAGCGTCCCTGGTTTTGGGTATCTCGATCCCAATACCAACGAGTTTACCGGCTTCGATATTGATTTCTGCAAGGCTGTGGCAGCGGCCGTTTTTGGCGATGCTACCAAGTATGAAATTCGTGCCACCACCGGCACTGACCGCTTCCCCGTGTTGCAATCGGGCGAAATTGACGTATTGATCCGCAACACCACCTGGACAATCAGCCGCGACACCTCCTTAGGGTTCGACTTTGGCCCCACCACGTTCTATGATGGGCAAGGTATGATGGTTCGCAAAGATAGCGGCATTACCGACCTGCAAGGGTTGGAAGGGGGCACCATCTGTGTACAAACCGGCACCACCACCGAGAAAAACCTGGCGGACGTGATGCGGGCGTTGGACATCTCCTATGAACCCAAAGTATTCCCCGATGCCCCACAAACCACCGAAGCCTATGACTCCGGGGCTTGCGACGGCTTCACCACCGACCGCTCTGGGTTGGTTTCACAACAAATCCTGCTCAGCGAGCCAGATGCCCATATTATCCTGGAAGAGACCATGTCCAAAGAGCCGCTAGGCCCCCTGACTCGTCATGGCGATAACAACTGGAACGACATTGTAAGCTGGACAGCTTATTGCACCTTCGCGGCCGAAGAGTATAACATTACCTCCGCCAACGTGGATGAAATGTTGGGCAGCGACGACCCGGTGATTCAAAATATCCTCGGTGTCACAGGAGACTTAGGGGTAGCTTTGGGGTTGAGCAACGATTTCTGTGCCCAGGTTGTCAAACAAGTTGGCAATTATGGGGAAATCTACAACCGCAACCTTGGCCCCGATACACCCTTTAACCTGCCTCGTGGGTTGAATGACCTCTATACCAATGGTGGTTTAATTTACGCACCACCATTCCGTTAAACTGAAATGGGCGTGAGAATAGAGAAGGTTAAACCTTCTCTATTTTCATTCTCTTCACCTCCCATCCCCTTTGCAGGAGGTTGACATGGCTGAATTAAGCCCCAAACTGCCAGGAAAACAGGAAACAAACATTCCGTTTTGGCGCGACGGCCGTATTTTGGGTGTTCTGGCACAAATCATCTTCGTTGTTCTGGTCGTCATGGCCGCCAGTTGGTTTATCCGCAATACCAGTGCCAACCTAACCAGCCTGGGCGAATCCCAATTCATCTGTCGAGACGGCAGCTACAGTTACCGATGTGCTTTCGACTTCATGGAGCAAGAAGCCCAATTCCCCATCGCCGAAACCTCAATTGAGTACGACCCCAGTGCTTCTTACTGGCGAGCCATCGCCGTGGGAGCTTTGAACACCATCAAAGTGACCATTTTGGGGGTCGTCTTAGCCACCCTGTTGGGGACATTTGCTGGCATTGCCCGCCTCTCCTCCAACTGGTTGGTAAACAACATCGCCAAATGGTACATTGACCTGATGCGGAATACCCCCTTGTTATTGCAGCTATTTTTCCTCTACTATGTCCTCCTCGGTTTGCCACAGATTAAAGATGCCCTGCAACCATTCGGCTGGCCCGTTTTTTTGAGCCAGCGCGGCATTAACATCCCCTGGCCGGTCTTTATGCCCTCATTTGCCACCTGGCTGGCTTTTTTGGTGTTGGGCATCATCCAGGCGCAGGTGTTATGGGTGATTCTGGGGCGGCGCGAGGAACAAACCGGGAAAGGGAGCAACCGCTTATTGTGGGCCGTGTTGTCATTTGTTTTGGTGGCCGGAATTGGGTGGGTGGTGGCCGGGCGCAGCACCCAAGACCAGGGTATGATGTTGCCCAGGGTGTTGCAGGTACGCGAGTTTGAAGACCTGGAGCAGATGATGAAAAATCGGTTAGGGGTTGGTGAGTTGTCAGAGGTGGAAACGGCCGTTGCCGATGGCACCCTCACCAGCGAAGCCCTGAACGAAGCCCTGCTAAAAATCTGCGTCATCGAAGACTCCCCCTCCGAAGCCAACCTCACCGCCCAACTCCGCGCCCTCAACATCCCCTACAAAGTCGACCGCACCACCCGTGCTGACCAATCCACCGAAGCATATAACAGCGGCGAGTGCGAAGTTTTTGCCGCCCCCATCGCCACCCTGGCCGCCGAACGGGATTTGTTAGAATCTGGTGCCAGCCACCTCATCATTCCAATCACAGAACTCCCCGTGCGTGTCTCCATTCCAGTCCTGGAAGGATTAAATTTTGTGGGTGGCACAAAACTCAGCCCTGAATTTGCCGCCATTTTGATTGGTCTGGTGTTATACACCGGGGCATTTATCGCCGAAATTGTACGCGCAGGCATCATGGCAATTCCCAACGGGCAATCGGAAGCAGCCCGCGCCCTGGGGTTAAGCGAATCCCAACGGTTACAATTGATTATTTTGCCCCAGGCATTGCGGGTCATCATTCCACCCCTCACCAGCCAATACCTGAATCTAGCCAAAAACTCTACCCTGGCTCAAGCCATTGCCTATCCCGATTTGTGGTCTGTCAGCTACACCACGCTCAACCAATCGGGGCGGGCGATTCAGGTAATTTTGTTGATTATGGTGTCTTATCTCAGCCTCAGTTTGATTATTTCCGCCATCTTGAACTGGTATAATCAACGGGTGGCCCTGGTGGAGAGGTAAACTATATGGCAACCTTATCACAAAATGTTCAATCCCTTCTCTCTAATCGGCGCATCCATTTTAATCCCACGGAGTTTGTCAAAGAGCATATCACCCGTAGTAACTGGTTGATGCTCTGGCTGCTGGTGTTGACGCTGTTTACGTTGCGGTTTGTATTAGGGCAACTGGCAGTGGCGGCGGGCACTACAACGGCCGTTTTGCTCATTTGGGCCGTCTCGTTAGGGTGGGCTTTGTGGAATGAGGTCATACGGCAACATACGGCCGTTACCCGATGGCTCAAAAACAACCTCTTCGACTCCATCACCAACATCCAAATCACCCTCATCCTGGCCCTGCTCCTCCTGGCAGCCCTGCGTGGCCTCTACAGCTACACCTGGGTCAACGCCAGCTTCGAGACCGATCCCACCCTGGCCGCCGCCCTGGAATTTACCGGAGCCAACTGGGGAGCCGTCATCGCCAACATGCGAAACCTGATGGTCTTCCGCTTCCCCCGCGAAAACGACTGGCGCATCTGGGTTAGCCTGATATTGTTAGTTGCCCTCACCATCCCCAGTTTCATCATTTACCGCCAGGAAAAATACCGCCGCTCCCCCCTACGCACCGGGTTAACCGGCCTGTGGCTGCTCTCACCCATCCTCATCTTCTTTTTATTGCGCGGCCTCACCCCCACCGGCCCACTCGCCCAGGTCAACCCCGATCAAGCCTGGGGGGGACTGCTGCTCACCATCATCATCTCCGTTTTTGGCATCGTCGTTTCCTTCCCCATCGGCGTTTTGCTGGCCCTGGGCCGACGCAGCCAGATTCGTGGCATCCCCGCCTGGCTCACCTGGGGTGTAGCAATTGCCGTCGCTATTTGGGGGTTGTTCACCAGCACCGCCCAAAACCTGGCCTCCTCGCGCAACCTGTTAGAAACCATCTTGTCCTATTGGCCGTTGGCTATTTTGTTACTCGCCTACCTGTTCCAACGAGCCTTCAAAGGCAATGTGGTGGCCGCCTTTAGCACCGTTTACATCGAAGTTGTGCGCGGGGTGCCCTTCATTACCATCCTGTTCATGGCAATTATCCTGTTTCCCATCTTTCTGCCACCAGGGATGGAGTTCCTCAACACCTGGCGAGTCCTGGTAGGCACTGCCCTGTTTTCGGCCGCTTATCTGGCCGAAAATGTACGCGGCGGGTTGCAGGCCATTCCCAAAGGGCAATACGAAGCGGCCGATGCTTTGGGGTTAAACACCTATCAAAAATACCGCCTCATTGTTCTGCCCCAAGCCTTACGCATTGTCATTCCAGCAATGGTTGGCCTGTTTATTGGCCTGTTTAAGGACACATCCCTGGTTGTCATTGTGGGGTTGTTCGATTTGTTGGGTGTCACCAATACCATCGCTTCCCAACCACAATGGCTGGGGGTGCGAAACGAAGCCTATGTGTTTATCGCTGCCATCTACTTTATTGGTAGTGCCGTCATGACCAGCTATAGCCGCCGCCTGGAACTGCAAGCAGGCGCGGGGCGATGAGAACCAGAGAGGAAAACAACCATGATACAAAACAGCGAAGAAATTATTGTGTGTCGCAATGTACGGAAATGGTATGGCAATTTTGAAGCCCTCAAAGGGGTGAGCGTGCATGTACAAAAGGGGGAGGTCATCGTGATCATCGGCCCTTCTGGTTCTGGCAAATCTACCTTCATTCGTACTATCAACCGGCTGGAGGAGCATCAGGAGGGGGAAATTATTGTGGATGGCATTACTTTGAGCCATGATGTTCGCAATATCGCGGAAATTCGGCGCGAAGTGGGCATGGTGTTCCAACAGTTTAACCTGTTCCCCCATTTGACTGTTCTGGAAAACGTCACTCTGGCCCCTATTCATGTGCGTAAATGGTCACGCGACCGGGCCGAGGAGGTGGGGATGAAGTGGTTGACACGGGTTGGCATTCCCGAACAGGCGAATAAATACCCCGGTCAGCTATCGGGCGGGCAACAGCAGCGGGTGGCAATTGCCCGCACTCTGGCTATGGAGCCAAAAATTTTGTTATTTGATGAACCAACATCGGCTCTGGACCCGGAAATGATTAAGGAAGTGCTGGATGTGATGCGCGACCTGGCAAAAAGTGGTTATACCATTTTAGCAGTGACGCATGAGATGGGGTTTGCGCGTGAGGTGGCAGATCGGGTTATCTTTTTCGATGCGGGGCAAATTGTGGAACAAAACGTGCCCAAAGATTTTTTCAGCAACCCCAAACACGAACGTACCAAGATATTTTTGTCACAGATTTTGCACCATTGAGATGGGGAGAATCACGCAGAGGGCACAAACTTGTATGGCCTTCGCAGTAAAATTTTGCAGAGGTTCTATCATTGTCGGCCGTTTTATCTGGTGGCAAACCAGTTGAAGCGGGTAGCCTGTGCCAAAATTTGTTGAATGGGGCGTTGGTTTTCCATAACGGCCGTTAACAGTTCCCACGAAAAGTAGGGTTGTTCTTCAATCCAGATGGGGCGGGCAGTCTTAAAAGCTGCTTGCATAGGCAGCCGCAACGGTTCGGGCAGCCGTTCCCAGTAACCAGTAGCCTGGGCAGTGGAGTACCGCGCCGGAATGTAACGGTACCCAGGGGCGGGTGGGTAGGTGCTGAGAAATTTAAGCCACAACCAGGTGGAAAACGGCCGTTCGCTGCTCTGGCTAATCAAACTACCCTGTAACGCCAGTGGGGTGACACTACTTTGCGGAAAAGGAGTCACCCCAATCGTTGCCAGCAACAACTGATACTCATAATTTCCCGGTTCATCCACCCAAAAAATAGCCTGCCGACTGGCCGACTGCCACCGGGTCATCACCAGTTCCCGTTCTGCCTGCGATAGGGTGGTTAAGTCGGGTAAATAGTGAAGGCGAGGCCCGGCCGCCTTTTGATACCAGCTAAAGGCCGCTTCCACTCCCTCTGGGGATAGTGGGGTGTTGAGGGGGTCATGGTTGGTGTGAATGGTTGTTTCCCATCGGGTTGCCTGGGCAAACAGAGAAGCCAGGGTGACATCCAAAAAGCCCCACACCAGGGTAGAATCGGCCGTTTTTGCCCCCAACACCAACGCTACATCCCGTTCCATCTCTTCCCAGGTGATAAAAAAGTTAGGCTGGGGCAAGGCAACTTGTTGAAAAGCGGCCCGGTCATAAAAAATAAGGGGCATTCGCGCGGCCTGGGGAATAAACCACACCCGACCTTGCCACTCGGTTCCACGCCACACCAACGACGGGAAATCTTCCTGGGAAAATGTTAAATCCGTCTGCACAAAATCTGTTAAATCCATCACCGCGCCAGATGTAATGAGATCGGCCGTTGCCGGGATGGCTGCCCCATCTACCGCCGCCAACAGTTCTAGCGTCACTGCCTCCATCGGCACAATTTCGACCCTCATGTCAGGGTAAAGAGCGGTAAACTGGGCCGATGCTTGTTGATAATCCACCGGTTGGGTGGGAGTCGTTGGCACGGCAAAACGAACGGTGCCTGGGGTTAACCGGTCTTGCAGTTGTTGGAATAGCTGTTGCCAAAAAAGTGGGGCTGGTTGACCAGTTTCGTCCAGGGCCAGCAGGCGTGGTGAAGGAATCATGATGTGGGTCGGATCGGCCGTTTGCCCAAACCCTGGTTCAATGCTCAAGATAAAAGGAAGGTTCTGGCAGCCAGCCGCACACAATTCCGCCACTGTGTCATCTACAAACGTCACAATGCTCACGGCCCAGGCAGCATCCACCTCATAAAACTCAAACCCGCCCCAGGATTGCCGGGTGCTGTGCTGTTGGCCCCAATAGTCAGGTGTTGTCGGGGCATAGAGCAGTTGCCCCCCCACCTGTTGATAAAACACAATACGTTGCCAGGTGTTGCCGTCTGTCTCCCAGGCCACGTTGGCCCAAAGATACGCCCCATGTTGCTCGGCACGAGTCACCTGGGGGGCGGCGCGAAAAAAAGCCAGGTTTTCAGGGTTTAGTTGGGCAAATCGCCAGACAGGATCGTCTGTCAGAAAGGAGAAAAAAAGTTCCCCATCCCCAGCCTGCATGGCCTGGGTTTGTAGGGTCAGGACGGTTTGGATTTGGAGTTTTAGTTGGTCTTGGGTGCGATTAAGGCGGGAGCGGATGAGCAGCCAGCCAGCCAGGAGGAGGCAGAGGAGAAAAACGGCCGTTATCAGCCACCATCGCCAGGGACGTTTTGCCGGAGGTGATACATCTGGCAAAGCAGCTTTTTCATCGTCAACAACATGCCAATCAAACAAAGTTAATTAGAGGCAAAACCTGTGAACGGCCGTTTATAAGGAGCGTGAAATGCCAACACAATATCTTCTT
>CAZPEJ010000247.1:0-7409 GCA_964585465.1 uncultured Ardenticatenaceae bacterium | reverse complement strand
TTGAAGAGAAAAGGACGAAGGACGAAGGACGAAGGACGAAGGACGAAGAGAGAGGGGCGAAGGGCGAAGGGCGAAAGGCGAAGGGCGAAGACGTTCCTCGCTCCTCGCTCCTCGCTCCTCGCTCCTCGCTCCCCGCTCCTCGCTTTTATCGCACAGGAGACATGGCCCGTTTTTTGCCCGATGGCAACATAGAATTTTTGGGACGAGCCGACGACCAGGTGAAAGTTCGTGGTTTCCGCATTGAACTGGGAGAAATAGAAGTGGCTTTGGCTGCTCATTCGGCCGTGCGCGAAGCGGTGGTTCTGGCCCGCGAAGATGTACCAGGGGAAAAACGATTGGTGGCCTATTTTGTCACTTCGGCCGTTAATAGCCTGGGGTTGGATGATTTGCGTCGCTATTTACAACAACGATTGCCCGATTACATGATTCCCACTGCCTTCGTCTGGTTGCCTGCCCTACCCCTCAACGCCAACGGCAAAGTAGACCGCCACATCTTGCCCCCTCCCGACCACACCCTGGCGGTGGTAAAGCCGTTTGTTACCCCCAAAGACCCGATAGAATCTACCCTGGTGCAAATCTGGCAAAAGGTTTTGGGCATCCAAAATGTCAGTATCACCGACAACTATTTTGAGTTGGGCGGCCACTCGTTGCAAGCCCTGGCTCTCTTTTCCCAGATTGAATCCCGCCTGAAGATTAACTTACCGGTGGCTTTGTTGTTCCAGGCCCCCACAATTGGTGAAATTGCTGAAGTTATCCGCCAGAAAAGAACCACACCCCCCTGGTCATCCCTGGTAGCCATTCAAGCAAAAGGCTCTCGCCCACCCTTTTTCTGTGTGCATGGTGGGGCCGGGCACATTTTTGGTTTTCACTCCCTATCGCAACATTTGGGCGAAACCCAACCCTTCTATGGTTTGCAACCCAAACGACTACCAGACGGTATTTTGGCCGCCCATCACGGGGTCGAAGAGATGGCGGCCCATTACGTCCAGGAGATGCGAACCGTGCAACCCAATGGCCCTTACTACCTGGGTGGGTACTGTTTTGGTGGGGTGTTGGTGTTTGAAATGGCACACCAGCTGACCCAGGCAGGGCAAGAGGTGGCGGTGCTGGCTCTCATTGACCCAACGGCCGCTTTTACCTTTGATGAAAATGCCTTATCACCACCAGATTCACCAGAATCGGTAAAAGGACGGGTGGGGCGGCATTCGCAGAACCTGTTGCAACGTTCATTTACCCAGAAGGTGAGTTACCTGATGGGGAGTGTTCGTAATCGGATTGAATTTACCAGCACAGAGATGAAAAAAGCGCGCAAAAAGTACATCATCCGCAGCCAACGGTTGTTAGTACGCCTCTTTCTGGCCGCAGGTCGCCCCATTCCCCGTCCGCTACGCGAGTTGTATTTTACTGAACTGGTGGCTGCTCCGGCGTTGCAACAGTACCGGCTAAAACCATATCACGGCCGGGCGGTTCTGTTCCGCGCCGACCAGGAAAATTACCCGGATGCTTCGTTGGGGTGGGCCGGTCTTATTTCCGAGGGTATGGACATCTACGGTTTGCCTTCTGACCATCTCGCCATCGTGCGCGAACCCCATATCGGCGAAGTGGCTGCTATTTTGCGGCAATACCTCCGTTTGCCATGACAGGTTTAGACATTTTAGAGATTGGGGGTTAGAGATTCCCAATCTTTCACCATGTTAATGACAGAAATAAACCCAGGCGAAATTCACATTTGGACAGTTTGGTTAGACCGGCCGGGTGTGCCTTTGCCTGAGTTGTGGCAGTTGTTGGCGGCGGATGAACGGGAGCGGGCGAATCGGTTTCGTTTTGAGCGTGACCGAAACCATTATGTGGCGGGGCGGGGGGTGTTGAGGCTGTTAATCGGCCGTTATCTGTCCCTCTCACCGTCACATATCTCCTTTGCCTATGGCTCTCACGGTAAACCCGAACTGGCCGCCTTGATAGGAAAACCCGGTTTTGCCTTCAACCTATCCAATTCACAGGGTATTGCCTTGATTGGTTTCTGCTGGGGGCAACCCATTGGGGTGGATGTGGAACCCATTCGCCCGATGGAGGATGCGGAGGCGGTGGCCGAGCGTTTTTTTTCGACGGCCGAAAACGATGTTTTTCGTTCTGTGCCGCACTCACAGCAGGCTGAAGCCTTTTTTAATTGCTGGACGCGCAAAGAGGCATTTATTAAAGCGGTAGGGGAAGGGTTGTCCTATCCGTTGCATCAATTTGAGGTCAGTTTGCGGCCGGGCGAAACGGCCCGTTTGTTATCGGTTCGGGGCAGCCGGGCCGAAGCGGCTCGCTGGTTTTTGCAATCCTTGAACCCTGCACCGGGTTTTGTGGCGGCAGTGGTGGCGGGCGGCCATGCCTGGAGGCTACAATCCTTTCAATGGCCGCCGCCTGACCGCTAAAAACATAGACAGGTTGTTAGAAACCTCCAATCTCTAATCTCCAATCTCCAATCTCAAGAAAAATGTTCGTTTATGCTCTTTGTGAGTATATAATTCTTCCCATGAGTAAAGAACAAGTTCAAGCACAATTTGGGGCGAATGCAGCGGCGTATGCGACCAGCCCGGTACATGCTAAGGGGGCCAGCCTGAAGCGGCTGGTGGCGTTGGTGCAACCGCAGGCGCATTGGCAGGTGTTGGATGTGGCAACGGCCGCCGGGCATACCGCTTTTGCCTTTGCCCCGCATGTGGCCCAGGTGGTGGCGACGGATATTACGCCGGAAATGTTGCCAGTGGCGGCTCAACTGGCGGCAGAAAAGGGAGTGACCAATGTGGTGTTAGAAACGGCCGATGCTGAGTCTCTCCCTTATGACGACGGTCAGTTTGATTTGGTGACTTGTCGTATTGCGGCTCACCACTTTCCCAATATCGGCCGTTTTATGGCAGAGTCGGCCCGTGTGTTGCGCCCCGGTGGGATTTTGGCAGTGGTGGACAATATCGTGCCAGGGAGCCGGTTGCGTGGCAAAAAAGCCAATTTGCAACGGCAGGCAGGCGACTATGTGAACGCCTTCGAGAAGTTACGTGATCCCAGTCACGGCCGTTGTTTGAGCCTGGATGAGTGGGCAGAGGTGTTCAAAACGGCCGATTTCACCCTCCTACACCAGGAAGTAGCCCCCAAAACCATCGAATTTCAAGATTGGGCTATGCGGATGCAGGTATCGGCCGAAGACCTGGTTCGTTTGCGAGCCATGTTGGTGCAAGCTCCTACACCGGTTTTGCAGTTTTTGACACCCCAATTTGCCGCAGATAGAATCACCTTTCATTTAGCGGAAGCGATTGTGATTGGACAAAAGAAGCCTTAACAAGAGGCACAAGATGATAGAAACACCCGTTTACCTGGTTCCTGATATTGAATTGGAAAGACCACCCACTGAGGATGAGTTGCCCAGCGATGATGGAGTGCCTATGGAAACCGGCCGTCACCGAATGCAAATGGAGTTATTGATCGAAACGTTGGAAGTGGCCTGGCCTGAGCGCAACTTTCACGCTGGCGGTAATATGTTTGTTTACTTCAGCCCCACCCAGGCGTATGAATATGATTATCGTGGCCCGGATGTTTTTGTGGCGCTGGATGTTCCCCGCCGCGAACGCAAAAGTTGGGTGGTGTGGCAAGAGGGCAAAGGGCCGGATGTGGTGATTGAACTCCTTTCCGAAAGTACCGCCCAATTTGATAAAACGACCAAAAAATTGATTTACCAAAATCGGCTGCGTGCCCCAGAGTATTTTTGGTACCATCCATTTACTTATGAACTGGCTGGTTTTACGCTGCAAAGGGGTGTTTATCGGCCGATTAAAGCGGATAAAGAAGGGTGGTTGGTAAGCGACCAACTCCAATTGAGGCTGGGCCGGTGGTCAGGAAGTTACAAGGATGTCTCTGCTGACTGGTTGCGCTGGGCGACGTTGGACGGGGAACTTTTGCCAACCACCCGTGAATTACACCGACAAGAGCAACAACGGGCTAATGAGGCTGAACAGCAAGTGAAAGAATTAGCTGTTTTATTGGAAAAATACCGCCAACAGTTTGGCGATTTGGGGCAGGTATAACGTCAATGAATAAAACGTATCACTTTTGGATTACTGGTTGTCAGATGAATTATGCCGATGCGCGGCGGGTAGCCACAGAGCTGGAGAAGTTGGGCTACCAGGCCACCTCAACGGCCGAAAATGCGGATGTGGTGGTTTTGCAGACCTGTACGGTGCGGCAACAGTCGGAAGATAAAACAATCGGCCGTTTACACACCCTGCGCCCCATCAAAACCCAACGCCCCGACATGACCATTGCTGTCATGGGGTGTGTAGTGGGCGTAAAGGGAAACAAACTGTTAGAAGACCAATTCCCCTTTGTAGACGTGTTTATGCCACCTTCTACCGATGGGTTGCCCTTGATCAGCCATTTGCAACAGGGGGAAGATTGGGAGTTTGAACAAACCCATACTCATAACCGTCACGCTTTAATGGACGGAGAAGTAATCCTGCCTGTGGAGCAACAAGGTCAACTGGTTTCCGCCCCCGTTGCCATTGTGTATGGCTGCTCACACGCCTGCACCTTTTGTATTATTCCCCAACGGCGTGGCATCGAGCGCAGCCGCCCGGTCGGAGAAATTGCCGCCGAAGTTCGCTCTCTGGTGGCGCAGGGGGTGAAAGAGGTTGTTTTGTTGGGGCAAATTGTGGATCGGTATGGGTATGATGTGTCGGATGGCCCAGACCTGGCTGATTTGTTGCGGGTGATTAACGGGGTTGAAGGGGTGGAGCGCATTCGTTTTCTCACCAGTCACCCCAGTTATATGACAGACCGGATTTTGCACGCAGTGGCAGAGTTGCCCAAAGTGATGCCCCAAATTGAAGTGCCGATTCAGTCGGGGGATGACGGCGTGTTGGAGAATATGAAACGGGGGTATACGGCCGATGAGTACCGCGCCCTCATTCATCGTATTCGCCGAATTGTGCCCGATGTGGCGATTCATTGTGACATTATTGTGGGGTTTCCGGGGGAAACGGCCGATCAATTCCAACGTACCTATGACATTTTACAAGAGCTGGAACTGGATAAAATCCACCTGGCCCGCTACAGCCCCCGCCCAGGCACCGTCAGTGCCCGGCGTTTGACAGATGATGTGCCGGAAGAGGAAAAACGGCGGCGGTTTCACCTGATTGAGGAGTTACACAAAGAGGTTTCTACCAAAAAGATGCGCCAGTGGTTGGGGGAAACGGTGGAAGTGTTGGTAGAGGATTTGCACAAAGGGCTGTGGCGCGGCCGCACCCCACAGAACAAACTGGTCTTTTTCCGCGATTCACGCGAGCTAAAAGGGCATCTGGTTCAGGTTCACATCCAGCACACTGGCCCGTGGAGTATGTCGGGGGTGGCAGTGGATCGGCCGTTTCAAGAAACAGTTTTGTTACCCTTGGATATAGAAGACAGCATCCCGCTGATGATGGTTTGACCAGGGCATCTTGCGTCATGAAAAATTAAAGATTGGAGATCGGCAATCTCTAATCTCCAATCTCTATCAATATCCAACCTGCCGATTGACCAGATTGAGTAAGGGTTGCCCGCTCAGGTAACGGCGCAGGTTTTCCGCAAATAAATCAGTGGCCCGGTCGTCGTAATGGGGGGTGAAACCACCCACATGGGGCGTGAGCAGCACATTTTCCATTGTCCAAAGGGGACTATCGGCTGGTAACGGCTCCGTTTCAAAAACATCTAACCCCGCCCCGGCAATCCACCCCTTTTTTAAGGCTTTAATCAAATCTTTTTCGTTAATCACACTGCCCCGGCCGATATTGATGAGGAAGCAGTGGGGTTTCATTTCCTTAAAGATGCTCTCGTCCAGAAAGTGATGGGTTTTGGGGGTTAGCGGCAAAATGACTACCACAAAATCACACTCTGCTACCATCGAACGGGTGGCTTCGGCCGGGTAAATGCGGTCGGGCAGGTCACCTGTGGGGTCACCAATGCCCGGCAACGTGAACCCGTTGTCCTCGGTGCGGCGGGCATCCCGTTTTGTGACCAATACCCTCATGCCGTGTGCTTTTGCCAGGCGGGCCGTTTCTCGCCCGATGCTGCCATACCCCAAGATGCCTACTGTTTTGCCGCGCAGCTCAGTGGGCACAAACTTATCCCACCGTTGGGCGGGCCACTCATTTTGCCGTTGGTATTTGAACCAGTAGGGGACACGGTGTGCCCAGGCCAAAATTTGGGTCATGACGTATTGGGCCATGTTGGGGGTGTGTACGCCGCTGGCACTGGTTAACAAGATGTCGCTATCCCAAACTGGGGTGTTGACCAGGCTGTCTACCCCAGCCCAATGCACCTGTACCCAGCGCAGGTTGGGGGCTTGTTGGGGGTGGGGCACGCCATTGATGCAGTAGTAGATTTCGGCCGTTGTTTTTTTGTCGTCGGGCCAACGGCCGTTTGTCAGCAATAGTTGTTCCACCTTTACTTCTGGCGATACTGCCCGCAACTTATCTAACAGTTGATTGGGAAAAGCGGCAGTTACTAATACTTCTTTCATGATTTTTTGTCTCCTGATGCCTGTTAGGAACGTGGATTAAATAAGTTACAAGAGATTAGGGATTGGAGATTGGAGATTGAACCAATCGTTAATCTCCAATCTCAGTTCTGTCAGTTGTTTAATTCTCATTCCTTAACGAATCACTGTTAGCCGTCAGCCATTCGCGGCTGCATGAGTGTAACACAGGGAAACGTAAAAGGTGAAACAGGAGGAAGCGACTCCTGGCTGGTTTATGCGTATAGTAAACTGTCTGATATAAACCTTAACAACAGATGATTGGAGGTAGGATAATGGAAAAAAGAGGCTCGATAGTTGGAGGGCTGATTTTTATTACGGTGGGGTTGGTTTTCCTTTTGCTGCAAATGTTCCCCGATCTGACTGCCCAGCTGGCTTTGGAACGGCAATGGCCGTTGCTAGTGGTGGGGGCGGGGGCTGTTTTTTTGGTTGGGGCTGTGCTGGGAGCTCCAGGGTTGGTTATGCCTGGGGTGATTATTGGTGGCACAGGGTTGATTTTGTATTACCAAAACCTGACGGATCAGTGGAGTACCTGGGCTTTTGCCTGGACGTTGTACCCAGGGTTTTCAGGTTTGGGGTTGATACTGATGAAGGTGTTGAGTGGCGGCAAAGAGGGAAGTTTCCGGCAAGGGGTTCGGCTGATGGTTATCAGTGTAGCCCTTTTCCTGGTGTTTGGGGCGTTTTTTGATGGGTTTGGCGGATTCGGCCGTTTCTGGCCCCTGTTGTTGATTGCAAGCGGTGCCTGGCTGCTGCTGCAAAACAGGCGCAAAAAGTGATAGAACGACGCTGCAACTTTACCCAAACAGTGTGCGTATTATACTCACAGAGGGCATAAACTGACATTTTTATTGTGAGATTGGAGATTAGG
>CAZPEJ010000246.1:0-7411 GCA_964585465.1 uncultured Ardenticatenaceae bacterium | reverse complement strand
GCCGTTGTCTAACAGGTTGTTTGTTTTACGCAACACGTTTCACGTTTCACGTTTTACGTTTCTTCACGGCCGTAACAACACCTTCTTCACCCCTGGCTGGCTGGCGTGGGTAAAGGCAGCAACAGCAGCAGAGAGGGGGTACTCTGCTTCAATCAAGGGGGTTACCTGAACAGCATTTTGCGCCAGCAGCCGTAAAGCCGGGGCAAATGGGCCGCAACGTGAGCCAATGACTTTAATCTCCCCCACCACCAATTTGGTCAAATTCACCTGGGCATCCCCGGCAAACGTGCTTTTGAGAACCAATGTGCCCAACGGCCGAACCAACCGCAGCGAATGGGACAAACCCGCTTCATTGCCAGTAGCTTCCACCACCAGGTCAAAACTGTTTTCGGGGTAAACCTCTACCAGTCCTGTTGCCAGCCCCAGGCTGGCAGGAAGTATCAGGCTTTCGGGGCGACGACCCAACACAGTGACCTGACCACCACTCAAGGCTAACACCTGGGCAATGAGCAATCCCAGGCGGCCGGGGCCAACAACGGCCGTTTTGCTGCCAGGTCTTATTACAATTTGCTCCCGAATCCGCAGGGCGGCTGCCAACGGCTCGGTAAACACGGCCTTTTCATCGGCCACATCATCTGGTACTGGCAACAGATTCACCAAAGGCAAAGTCACATAATCGGCAAAGATACCGTCTTTTGCCAAAATACCCAGAACCGTGCGGTTGGGGCAATGTTCTGGCCCCTGACCCACACAAACCGCACATTGACGGCAACCCAGGTTAATGCCCCCCACCACTCGTTGACCTATCCAGGTGGAATCGGCCGTTTCTACCACTTCCCCCACAAATTCATGCCCCAAAACACCCTGAAAACCTGCATACCCCTTAACAATTTCCAGGTCAGTGGCGCAAATGCCCGCCAGCCTCACCCGTATCAACGCTTCACCTGTTTGCGGCTGGGGTTTGGGGTAATTGGTGTGGTAATGTAGTTGTCCGTCTTTCAAATAAACTGCTTGCATGTTGTCTCCCATATTCATCCACCCAGGAGATTATACTCTGATTCTGTCACTTTTGCTGGCAAATGCACCGTGAAGGTAGAACCTTTACCCAATTCACTTTCGGCCGTTATGCTGCCACCCATTAACTGGCAAAAGCGGTAACTGATTGCCAACCCCAAACCAGTACCACGATGCCGCCGTGTAGAGGAGCTGTCTACCTGGAAAAATTCCTGAAACAAAAACGGCTGTTTATCGGCAGGAATGCCGATTCCGGTATCTCGAATCGTGAAACGAAACCAATCTTGTTCGCGGTTAATGTCCAGGTTGACTTCCCCCTCCTCCGTAAATTTGGCCGCATTGCTCAACAAATTGAGAATCACTTGCCTAAGTTTCGTCTGATCCGCCACCATAGTGCCCAAATCTGGGCCGTAGGAGACGTTTAGCAGGTTGTGGTTATGTTCCACTAACGGCCGAATCGTGTACAAGATATTTTGCACAAACCTGAACACCTCGAAAGATTGCAAATTCAGCGTCATTTTGCCCGCTTCAATTTTTGATAGGTCTAACACATAGTTAATGAGCGATAATAGATGGTAGGCAGCCATATTGATTTTTTCCAGGTCAAATGCCAGTTCTGATCGCCCTTCTGCCTGGGCATCCTCCTGCAACATTTCACCATACCCAATAATGGCGTTCAGCGGGGTGCGAAATTCATGGCTCATATTTGCCAGGAACGCACTTTTGGCGCGGCTGGCTGCCAAGGCCTGGTCGCGGGCAGCTTCCAATGCTACTTGCGTGTGCAACAGTTCTTCATTTTTATGTGCCAGTTCTGTGGTGCGTTCAACCACCCGCAACTCCAAAATTCGCTCTGCCTCTTGCAAACGGGCTATCTCGCGCCGTTCCATCTCGATTTGTTCCTGAAGTAGTTGTTGGAGTTGGGTTGAGAGGTGATTAAAGGTGTGGGCCAGATCACCCAGTTCGTCGTTCGGGGGGTGGGGAATCTGGTAGCCAAAATCCCCCTGGGCCAGGCGCAAGGCCCCGTGTTCTAACTTTTGCAAGGGGTGACGATATAACCACCAAGTCATAACGGCCGTTAATACCGTCACCGACAAGGTGGATAACATTAAAATCATCACCACCTGGGAAACCGTCTCCTGGCGTAACAAAATGCGCCCTTTTTGAGCCACAATCACTTCGACCAGTGCCAACACCTCCCCAGCTTCATCCACAATGGGGGCTACATAACCAAAATAATCCCCAAATTCATCCTCATACACCACCGGCCGCACCTGACCATCCAACAAGGTGGCGCGGTGGTTATCGGTGGCATAAAAGAAGGGATAACCAACCCCGGACTGATCGCTGTCTACCCAGTAGTACAAAAACCCTTGCTCGTCGGGGTAATAAATGCCCGCCCAGGTGGCCCCGGCAACACTCACTATGTCCCACAATTGAAACGAAGCGGCCTGGTAGGCATCACTTTGAATGTCGGGCGGGGTTTGAATGGTTTGTAAGGTGTCGAGCGAAATAGTATTTGCCAGCAAAACGGCCGAATATTCCAACCGTTCTTCAATGTGCAAGGTCTCATCCCATTTTTGCAAAACACTCTGGTAAACCAAAAAACCAGACAGCAACACCGTCAAAACCATTAAAACGGCAAAAGGAACTGTGATTTTGAGGAAAAGCGGGATGCGGAGTTTCATGGTTGAATGCGGCGGCGCAAACGGCCGTCTGGTTCAAAAACCCAAACGACATTGTTGTAAGCATCGGCGGCGTAAACGGCTCCGTCGGCAGCCACATCTAATCCCATCACCTGCCATACAGGGGTATCGGGTGGGGCAAACTGGCGTAGAAAACGGCCGTCTTGGTCAAAAACCTGAATGCGCCGGTTGCCCATATCCGCCACATACAACCACCCCTCGTTTTCGTCCACTGCCAGATAGCTGGGGTAGGCAAACTGCCCTTCCTCGCGGCCATAACTGCCAAATTGCAAACGAGGCACCAGCGAAAGTTGCCCCCCGGTAGCAAAAACCATCTGAAACTGTTGAATCTGGCTGTTAATTACATCGGTGGCGTAAAGCCACTGGCGGGTATCATCCACTGCCACATCATTCAACCCGTAACCACTCCCTTGAAGCGGCAAAGCTACCAGATGTTGCCCCTGGGTATCAAATACCTGAATCAAATTATCGCCATAATTTGCCACATACAGCCGATTTTGTTGGTCAATTTCCAGGCCATAGGGGCTGGAAAGGAGAGGGGATTGTTCAAGGCCTGTCTGGAAGTCAAACGCCTGCAAAAAGTCACCCTGAGCGGTGAATTTTTTAACGCTGCCCAGGGGTAAACCCGCAGCTTCGGCCGTTTCTGGGAACAAATCATTCAAATCGTTGATGTACAAATGACCCTGGTCGTCGTCGGCAATGTCCCAACCGGCGTAAATATCACCCGCTTCCAACCCTAATGAGCCAAAGCTGTGCAACATTCGGCCGTTTTCGTCCAGGTGGACAATACGATAATTCCCCCGATCCATCACAAACAAAGTGCCATCAGTTGCCACCACCACCCCGTTGGGGCGTAACAAACCAGTTGGCTGATTTTGACAGGCGATCAGGAGAACGGCCGTTAATCCCCACAAAAACCCCATACTTTTTGTTGTCATAAGTGAAAGTATACTGCAAAATACCAACAGAATAAGTAATTCATGAATTTGATTGCGTCTTGCATATAACATAAAAATCACCCAAACCACAATAGGCAATACGCGCCATCACTCAAGAGGATACGACTATGTTTGTGATTTACGCCACCCCGTTTTTCACGCCCAATGCCTTACAATTTATTCAGGCAACGGCCGCTTTGCCGGACATTACCTTTGGTTTAATCAGCCAAGAGCCGCAAGAGTTATTACCGCCACACATTCGCCAACAGCTACACACCCATTGGCGCGTCGCCGATGCCCTCAACCCCGACCAACTAGCCTGGGCGGCCCAATCGTTGTCTGTCCAGGTGGGGCAACCCATTCACCGCCTGCTCAGTGCGTTGGAGCAAATCCAGGTGCCTCTGGCAGAGGTGCGGGAACGGCTGGGCATTAGCGGCATGGGGGTAGAAGTGGCTAAAAACTTCCGCGACAAAGCCCGCATGAAAGACCTGTTGCGTCAGGGAGGGCTGCCCTGCGCCCGCCACCGCCACATCACCAGCGAGGCAGAAGCGTGGTCTTTTGCCCAGGAAATTGGCTACCCGATGGTCTTAAAACCTGTTGCCGGGGCAGGCACTCAAACCACATTCCGGGTGGATAACGCGGATGATATGCTCAAGGCGTTGCGGGCGGTAGTCCCCGACCCTGGGCAGCCCGCTATTTTGGAGGAGTTCATTACTGGCGAGGAGCATTCGTTTGAGACAATTTCTATTCAGGGGCAACCAGTGTGGCACTCTATCACCCATTATTTACCGTCGCCATTGGATGCCATGCGCCACCCCTGGATTCAATGGTGTTTGTTGCTGCCGCGTGAAATTGATGACGGCCGTTATGATGACATTCGAGAAATCGGCCGTCGTACTTTGCAACTATTGGGTATGGACACAGGCCTGAGCCATCTGGAATGGTTCCGGCGGCGGGATGGCAGCCTGGCAATTTCCGAGGTGGGGGCACGGCCACCGGGGGCACAAATTCCCACTTTGATGTCGCGGGCTAATGACATTGATATGGTGTCAGCCTGGGCACAACTGATGGTTTTTGGCACCTTTGAACCACCCGTGCGGAAGTACGCGGTAGGGGCGGCTTTCCTGCGCGGGCAGGGGCAGGGGCGGGTAAAAGCCATTCATGGTTTGGATCAGGCGGGGCGAGAACTGGCACACCTGATTACCGATTTCCGCCTGCCGGAGATTGGGCAACCTGCTTCTGTCAGTTATGAAGGAGAGGGGTTTGTCATTGTGCGCCATGAAGAAACGGCCGTTGTCGGCCAGGCTCTCAAACGCCTGATTAACCTGATTCGGGTGGAATTGGGGGAGTGAATTGTGTTTGGCAAAGGGTATTTGAGATTGGAGATTAGAGATTGGGCAATCTCTGACCAGCCGCCGCCAGGGTGAGCAGTAACAACTGTCCCAAGCCGTTGGGCAGATGGGTGGGGTTGATGTATTCGTCGGGGCGGTGGGAGTTGCCAGATTGAGTGAGGCCGATGCAAACGGCCGATAAGCCCAAACTCAGCGGGATATTGGCATCGGTGCTACTTGCCAGGTAGCTGATTTCTGGGCACCCCACCTGGCGCAAAGCCGCCTCCGCCCACACAACCAGGGGGGTATGACGCGGAATGTACCCGGCCGGGCGATCACCAATCTGGGTCATCGTCACCGCCACCCCTTCTTTACGTCCATTAGCCCGTTTCACCATTTCAACCACTGTTTGTTCCAGCCGCAATAGTTCGGCTGGCTCTTCGGAGCGCAAATCCAACCACAAGGTAGCAGAGTGGGCAATGCTGTTGACAGATGTGCCGCCGGTGATTACTCCGGCGTTGTAGGTGGTTTTGGGGGTTGTGGGCACTTCCAGGCCATCCAGGGCGGCCACAAAATGCCCCAATTCGTGAATGGCACTGGGGGTGCCAAAGTTGCCCCAGGAGTGACCACCGGGGGTGGTGAAGTGAATGCGAAAACGGCGTACTCCAATAGCTTGATGGGAAATACGGCCGTAAAGCCCTCCTTCTACCACAATATAACACGCCTCTCGGCCAAACCGTTCCACCACAGCCCGCATTCCGCGTAAATCCCCCAACCCTTCTTCGCCAACATTTGCCACAAACCACAGGTCAGCAAACGGCCGAATGGAAAAGTCGCGTAAGGTTTGCAACAGCAGCAGCAACCCGGCTACACCCATGGCATTATCCCCCAACCCAGGGCCATAAATCAGGCTCCCTTCGCGCCGTACTGTTAAATCGGTGTCGGCCGGGAATACCGTATCGGTGTGGGCGGAGAGGATAACTGGGAGGTGTAAGGGTTGGGAGGCGGGGTAACGGCCGTAAACATTACCTAGCTCGTCCTGAGACACATCACTCAGCCCCAACGCTAAAAACTGCTGCTGTACATAGTTAGCTCGTTCTTTTTCGGCAAAGGTGGGGGCGGGGATTTGCTGGATGGCAATCGCTTGTTCTATGATTTGCGGCAATCGGTCGTGGAAAGAGGCCAGGGCTGCCTGGATTCGGCCGTTTTTGGCAAGGGTTTCAATAGGATTCATGAGTTTTTTATGTTATACCGCACGAGGCCATAAGTGGATATTCTGCTTACAGAGCTGAGATTGGAGATTGGAGATTGGTTCAATCTCCAATCTCTAATCTCCAATCTCTAGAATGACTGCCTTCATAGTACCCGAACCAGCAACAGGCCAATAAAACCTGTTATCAGGCCAATGTGCAGGAACAGGTTGCTATCTACTACCCAACCACTGCCAGGGCCGGGGAAAATTTGCAGTAACAAATTTAGCAGAATCAGCCCCACCCCCACCAATGGCAACAACCCAGGTCGGTCACCAAACAAATTGCCCATTTTATCTAGCAGATTGTTCATGCCAGGTTCCTCTCGTTTCACGTTTCACGCAACCGCTTCAAACACGAAACATCTCAAAGTATGGAACTAATCTTATCGGCAAACGGCCGTTAATGCGAACACCCTCTGCCCCATGTTCCTCCCGCTCAATCTGACCCCGTTCGTGAAAAAGGGAGAGTAAATCCCCTCGTTTGTAGGGCAACATAATCTTGATAGGCTGCATATACTGTACCATGACCGTCTCAATGGTTTGCATCAGCGTAGTTATACCTTGTCCGGTTTGAGCAGAAATGAGGACGGCCGGGTCTTCAATGCCAAACTCTTCCACCACATCCACATCGTCGGGCAGTAAATCTGCCTTGTTTAAGGCCACCACCATTGGCAGGTGATCCACTTCTAAATCTGCCAACGTGTTTTCCACTGCTTCCATTTGTGCCACTACGTTGGGGTGGGTGCTGTCTGCCACATGCAAGAGCAAATCGGCCGTTGTAATCTCCTCTAGCGTGGCCCGAAAAGCAGCTACAATCTGGGTAGGCAGCTTTTGGATAAAACCAACCGTGTCGGTAAACAGCAGTTCCCGCCCACCCGGCATTTTCACCTTACGTGTGGTGGGGTCTAATGTGGCAAACAACATATCGGCCGATAACACATCCGCCCCGCTGAGTTGGTTCAACAGGGTAGATTTGCCCGCGTTGGTATAACCGACAATGGCAACTACCTGCAACTCCGTCTGTTGCCGTTTGGCGCGGTACTGTTTGCGGTGCGCCCGTACCGCTTCCAACTCCTGCTTTAAGATGGTAATACGGCGGTTAACTTCTCGTCTGTCTGTCTCTAGCTGGGTTTCGCCAGGGCCACGCACCCCCACCCCGCCGCTCATGCCGCC
>CAZPEJ010000245.1:2773-7431 GCA_964585465.1 uncultured Ardenticatenaceae bacterium | reverse complement strand
GCTATCAGCCGTTAGCTGTCAGCCGTCAGCAAGGGAAGCTGATAGCTGAAAGCTGAAAGCTGATAGCTAATAGCTGATAGCTGATAGCTGATAGCTGATAGCTAATAGCTAATAGCTGATAGCTAATAGCTGATAGCTAATAGCTAAAAAACCAATGAACCAACTACAATTTCACCCACTTACTCCCGACCGATGGGGGGATTTTGAGACGCTGTTTGGCCCGCGCGGGGCGACGGGGGGCTGTTGGTGTATGTTTTGGAAGTTGAAACGCAGCACCTTTGATGCCCAAAAACATGAGGGCAATAAACAAGAGATGAAAACCCGTGTGGAAAGTGGCGTGCCAGGAATTTTGGCTTATGCGGATGGCAACCCGGTGGGGTGGTGTGCTGTGGAGCCACGCGATAGTTATCCAGCTTTGCAGCGTTCTCGCATCTTAAAAGCGGTAGACGAAACGCCTGTGTGGTCAATTACCTGCTTTTTTGTTGCCAAGAAGTATCGTCATCAGGGGGTAACGGCCGAATTGCTCAAAGCGGCCGTTTCCTATGTGCGCGCCCAGGGGGGCAAGGTGGTAGAAGGGTACCCGGTGGAACCCCAAACCGACAATATGCCCGATGTATTTGCCTGGACAGGGTTTGCCGACACCTTTCGCAAAGCGGGTTTTGTGGAAGTGATTCGCCGCTCCGACACCCGACCCATCATGCGTTATACGATTTTAGAGATTGGAGATTAGGGATTGGTAATCTCTAATCTCCAATCTCAATGAAACTGTTAGCCTATGCCCTTTGTGGGTATCATTGCAAATACTCCCTAATCTATTATGTCTGCTGAATCAAACTTATTAGCCGAAGTCCCTTTTTTTGCGCTGTTGGATGACCAGGAACGAGAAGAGTTAGCCACCCAGGTGGATTTGGTGCGTTATCCGGCCGGTCATACCCTGTTCAATTATGGCGATCCGGGTGGGGCGATGTATGTCATCTGGTCGGGTGAGGTAGAGATTTTTATCAAAGATGACACGGGTGAACGAATTGTGCTGGAACGGCCGTCTGAGGGAGATTTTTTTGGCGAATTGTCGTTGTTGGATGGTGGGGCACGCACTTCCTCGGTGGTAGTGATACGAGACCTGGAAGCCCTGCTGGTTGACCGGGATGACCTGGAACACTTTTTGCGGTTGCACCCCACCGCCACCATAGACTTGCTCACGGCTATGGGGAAACGGTTGCGGATAACGGCCGAAATGTTGCGTCGTACAGCCTCGCGTAATGTCAACCGAGAGATGGAAGAACACCGAACGGCCGTTGAACGGGCCGCCGACTGGATTTCTGCGTTTAGCGGCAGCATTCCCTTCCTGATGTTGCACATTATCATTTTTGCCGTCTGGATTTTGTTCAACAGCTTGCCAGGTTTGCCCGCTTTTGATCCCTTCCCATTTGGTTTGTTGACGATGGTGGTTTCATTGGAAGCCATTATTCTCTCTGTTTTTGTGCTGCTCAGTCAAAACCGCCAGATTGCCAAAGACCGTATCCGTAGCGATGTGGAGTATGAAGTGAACCTCAAAGCGGAGTTGGAGATTGCTCACCTGCACGAGAAGCTGGACTTGTTGCATACAGAGTTGTTGCGACGGCTGGATGGGCCAGGGAAAACGGCCGTTTTGCCCCCTAAATAATCTTACAGGTCTTTCAAATGATGAAATTTTTTACCCGATGGCTCAGTTACACAACGGCCGTTTTAGGCCTGCTTTCCCACATCCAGATAACAGATAAACTGATGCACCTGGGTTACGCCAAAATTTTTAGTGCCGCCGGTTCCCCCTTCCTGGTCGTGATTGGTTTGTTCACCGCCTGGCTGGCAGGACGGCGGCGCGATTGGCCCGCCCTGTTTGCCAGCCTTTTTGGCACAACCCTGGCGGCCCATTACATTGCCACCGTCACCGCCCCCCACGACGATTTTGCCCTGGCTTTTGGCGACCAGCCGCAACAAAAACGACCTGTTCACCCCCCTTTACGGTCTCGCCGTTACACCCTGCGCCCCATTCCCCTGCCCCAGGCCCAACACCAACCCGACATCCCCATCGCCCACACCCCTTACCCGGTGCTGGCAGATTTGTGGCAACCGCCCGCTGGGGTGGCGCGTTCTGGCCTGGGGTTAATTTACCTGCACGGCAGCGCGTGGCATTACACCGACAAAGATTTTGGCACTCGCCCCTTCTTTCGTTATCTGGCAGGGCAAGGGCATGTGGTGTTGGATGTGGCCTATACCCTGGCCCCCAGAGCCGATTTGTATGGTATGGTGGGGGATGTGAAACGGGCAATTGGCTGGCTCAAAACCCAGGCTGCTGCGTTTGGTATTCGCCCAGATGGGGTGGTGCTGATGGGTGGGTCGGCGGGTGGACATCTGGCGTTACTGGCGGCTTATACCCCCAATCACCCCGAATTACAACCGGAAGGGATGGAACAAGTGGATACGGCCGTTTGTGGGGTCATTTCTTATTATGGCATCAGCGATTTAACCACTGCCCACATCCGCTTACAACTTGCCCCCGGAATGAGTCACCTGACTGATACCTTGGAACCCATTTTCAAACGTTACCGCCTGTTACCTGACTATGGCAAATTGGTAGATAGTGGAAAAGAGATTGCCAGCTTTCTGCGTTGCCAGCCAGAAGAAAACCCGGCTCTTTATCGCCTCGGTTCTCCCCTCTATCAGGTGGGGGCACACTGTCCACCCACCTTGCTCATCAATGGGGCACACGATTTTGCGGTGGATGTGACCCAACACGGCCGTTTAGCTGCTGCCCTGCGCCAGGCTCACATTCCCGTCATTCACCGCGAACTTCCCTACACCGACCACGCTTTTGACCTCTTTTTGCCCCAATGGAACCCGGCTACCCACACCGCCTGGTATGATACGGAACGGTTTTTGGGCGTGCTGAAGGGGAAACGTGAAACGTGAATCATTCACGTTTCACGCTTCACGCTTCACGCTTCACGTTTCACTATTGACCAGCCACGATGTAAGCCCGCCCCACGTCTAACCCGGCAAAGTTGTTACCAACGGCCGTTACCAGGAAGTCCATTTTTCCATCCCCATTGATGTCTCCCACACCCAGAGCATCCACACCCAGGTTGTCATTGGCAATGGCACCGGTAATGGTTTGCAACGGTGTCCGATCCCGGCCGGAAATGACGATGGTTTTGCCCGCAAAAGGTGCGCCACGACTGGCGGTGTAGGCGGCCACAATTAAGTCGCTATACCCATCCCCGTTAATATCGCCCAAACCCCGCCTCGGCCCCAGGCCATCCCCTGGTTTGCCGTTTACCAACAGGATACGACGGCCGTTTGCCCCCGAAAAGACATAGGCCCGGCCGTTGCCACCCCCATCGGCGTAATCTGCGACAAAGATGTCAGGGGTTCCATCCCCATCCACATCCCCCGCGCCAGAAGCAAAAAATTGACCAAAAACAACGGCCGTATTTTCTGGTTGTAAAGTGTAGACCAGCGCACCATCTACCCCGGAAAAGACATAAGCCCGACCGCCACTGGTAGTGCCAGTTGCCCCCGGTGCCCCATAGGCACCAAAGACAGCATCCGGTACCCCATCTCCGGTCACATCCCCCACACTGCCAGCCGCGCTACCGAGCAGGTAACTGGCACCCTCTCCTCCAACACTCCATAACAATGAACCATCATAACCGGAAAACAGGTAAACCCGTCCGGCGCGGAAAAAGGTATCACTGGCTCGTTCGGCCCCCACCAGCAAATCTGCATACCCATCCCCATTCACATCTCCGGCCGGGGCCACCGCCGACCCAAAACGATCCCCCCCTGCGCCGTATAAATCGAACAAAACGGTGTGATTGGCCCCGGAGTAAACCGCAACGTGACTGGTGGCAATCCCACCAATGGCGTAATCAGGCACACCATCCTGGTTTACATCCCCGGCACTGTTGGCACTATACCCCAAAACTTCAAACCCATTCCCCATGACGCTGTGGAGCAGGGTGCCATCTGCCCCTGAATAAACATACACTTTACCCGTCAGGTTGCCACTTTCATCGGCATAAAAAGGGGCCGGGATGATGACATCATGCACACCGTCCCCGTTAATGTCGCCCAGGTCGGCCGCTACCCAACCAAACGCATCTCCTATCTGTTCTCCGGTAAAGGTTTGTAAAACAATGGCATTCGGCTCTGTTAATGGGCCAGAAGCCAACACAGAAACGGCCGTTGCCAATACCACCACCACCAATAAACTCATCCATTTAATTTTCATCTTGTGTCTCCTATTGTTTGGGCTACCTGGCAAGTCTCCACACTTGCCCCGTTGCCCGGTAGGATACACAGAAGGAGGGGGACAGCACTATCAAAATGTTGCTTAACTACGATATGTTTCTGATCACTTATATGGCATAGGGCCATAGGTTAACCTTCTGTTGAAGGAGATTAGAGATTGGAGATTGGGGAGTCTGACCCGCGAAAACCCGCCAGACCCGCAAAACCCGCGTTCCATTCAAAATTCAGAAAATGGGACGCAGATCGACCAAAGGAGATTAGAGATTGGAGATTGGGGAGTCTGACCCGCGAAAACCCGCCAGACCCGCAAAACCCGCGTTCCATTCAAAACCCGCAAAATCCGCGTTCCATTAAATGGCGAGCAAGTT
>CAZPEJ010000245.1:0-2673 GCA_964585465.1 uncultured Ardenticatenaceae bacterium | reverse complement strand
CCGCGTTCCATTCAAAACCCGCAAAATCCGCGTTCCATTAAATGGCGAGCAAGTTGTTTAACTGGTTCAGGTAGGGGGTAGATGTTTTGCGGCGAAAATGGGAGGGAGGGGTGCCAAAGGTTTGGCGAAAAGCCTGGGTAAAGTGGCTGTGACTGGAATACCCCAGGGCAATACCCACCTCGGTAATGGGCATATCGGACTGGGCGACATAATTGAGCGAAGTCCGCAGGCGTAACTGGTTCAGGTAGTTGTGGATGGTTTGCCCGGTATATTGGCGGAAAATGCGGCAGAGGTGGTAGGGGGAGCTATAAACTTCCTGGGCAATGTGGCTGACGGTGAGGTCTTCGGCAAATTGGGTTGCCAAAACTGTTTTGACAGCATGTATCAGTTCGCGGTGTTGTTGCCTGGTAACGGCCGATTCTAGCACCTGTTTCAAACCTCCTTTTAACTGGTAAACATGGGCTGTCAGGCGGTGTAACAGCATTAACATCGTTTCTTCCACAAATAGCCGATTGGGGGATATTTCTGTTTGCAAATGTTCAACAACCAGGCGTTGTAGTAGATAACTTTGGGGGTCGCTAGGGCCGTGTGTAAACCCAAAAGGGGTGTGGGGGTGGTCTTGCACGGCCGGGTCAAACGGCCGTATAACCTCTACCACCACTTGAGGACAAAAAGAGAACCAATCACATAAATCCCCTTGCTCCGATAATTTGCCGCGCCGATAAATTTGCCCGTGATTGTAAAACATCACCACATTGGGATCGGCTACGATGGGAGAACGGCCGTCATGGGTGATGGACACACTGGTGCGGGGGAAAACCAACAAATACCCCCCAATTGGCCCGGTATCGCCAAAGGAGGCGTACCAGGGTGGGCAGTAAAAAGTACCAATACGGAGAACCTCACTCTCAAAATGCACAGCATTCAAATCCGCCATGCAAAAATTGTATCATGGTGGGTTTTTGGTGTCAAAATGGTGTCAAAATGGGATTTGCAAACTGTCTTGATGGTTGGCAGATTATTGAATCTGGCGGATTTCGGCCGTTTCTACCCCATACCACCACAACTCTGTGTAAACTCCCGCAGCATTGAAATAAAATCCTGACGAGTCGGGCATCCAGGCGAAAGAACTGAGGGGTTCATCGCTGGCAGTGGCGTGAATTAAGGTAGGTTCGCCGCTGTCGGGTTGCCACAGGTAAAGGTAGCTGGCAGATGTGGTTTCATCGAATGCGCTATAGACAAAATAACGGCCGTTTTCGCTCCATTTACCACTTGCAAAAACAAAAGGTTTTGGAGTAACAAACACCCTGGGCAATGAACCGTCTAGTGGCAAGTAAACTAGCTGGTTTTCGCCGGAAGGCAGGAATTGCACGGCTACTGGGCCACCCTCTGGTTGCCAATCGAGGACAAGGCAGGTTTCGCACTCGTGATAAATACGGCCGTTCAAGTCAATAAGGTATAGTGTGCCTAAAACATCCCATTCAACCCCCGAAGGCATAAAGTTGAAGGTGACAAAACGGCCGTTTGGTGAAATGGTGGGCTGTTCCAAAGCAAAATAACCGTTTTGCCTCGATGTTTGCCAGACGATGTTAAGGGAACCAGTTTGCAAATCTATTTTGTCTACAGTTGCATCAGGGATTCCCCCACTGTTAGATATTGAAAAACGCCCAATGTTAATAAAAGATTGGTTGTCAGGTGCGTAGGAAACAAATCCGCCAATTCGCCACTCTGGTTGCCAAAGTTGTTGTCCTTGATAGTTGACAACCATAATTTCCTGGCACGGGGCACCGCAATGACTGAAAACGACCACTACTTCGTTGGTCATATGGGATAGTCGCCCTTTGTTCACTCGATCTATTAGTTGGAGAAAGCTGTTTTCATGCAAGTCTGCCATAAAGTATTGGGTACTACCCGCTATTTCAGGAGTAGAAGTCTCAAATACAATTTTTGTACTATCTGGTGACCAACCTATGTTGATTAAATCACTCAAGGGCGGAAACCCTGGCACGTTCTCAGATAAGCTAAAAATTGTATTATTGGTTGCCAACCATAAATACTGGTTTTGTGGATATGACCACTCATAAGCCCCCGATGGATATTGGCTAGTGCTGTAAATTAGTTTTTCGCCATCGGGCGACCAGACAGGTTCAACGGATACGTAGCGGTCAACTTCCAAGAAAGTGCCAGAACCAACGGCCGTTTCGACATACAACACCTCATCTTGCACAAAAGCCAACTGCCCCTGGCTGCTGAGGATGGGTGGCGAGAAACCAGGGCGAGGTGTGGCATTGGGGTCAGGGGTGGTTGTGGGGGTTGGTGTTTCGGTGAGGGGCAAAGGGGTAGCTGTTGGTGTTTGTCCGGGGGTGGTTGAAGAAGGTATAGGAGTGAGAACGGCCGTTTCTGTAACCGTGTTTATCATTGTCAAGGTAGGTAGTGGTGTAACAGACGGCCGTTCAATGACCAGCGTGGCCTGGGCCAGAGGAATAACTGGGGTGGATGTGGGATTGGGAACGGCCGTACACCCCACCAAAAACAACACAATGGTAATGAGAAAAACGGCCGATTTGCCCATAAACCCTCTCCTTGTTTGATGATAGTTAGATCATACCCCATGTGATAGAAAATTGACGAACAGTTTTTTACTGTTTAGCATGGAGTCATGCCTGGAGATTA